>JAJYKO010000439.1 GCA_021788565.1 Chloroflexota bacterium | reverse complement strand
CAGCACGTAAGGAGAGAGTGGCTGATAATAGAAAGTGGCGGCCTTCCCGAGTGGCTGACCCATAAGCATGAGGGGCGAGCTGTTCTGGATGTCGCGGGCGAAGGTCTCGTAGGTGAGCCAGTCGTCGCCGCCCGAAAGGACCATTAGTGAGTTGTGCTGGGAGAACCACGTCAGGAGGTGCGAGCCCAAGCTTAGAAACAGGACCAGGCTCACCAGTCCGGCCAGTACCAGCCTCTCTCTCGCCATCCGAGAGAGGCGGCGCCGAATCGCCCACGCGGCAATCCAGCACGATCCGACGATGACCAGGATATCCAGCATCCCTGCGATCCGACCAAGCCAGCGATGAACGGTCATCAGGGGACCCAACGTTGGTTCTGAGTAAGGCTCCACCCCAACTGCTTGCACCTTCAGCGCGGCCTTGTCCACTCCTGTGGGAGCCACGCTAATCTCGACCGGTGTCTCATGAGCCACCGATATTCCTCGAACGTAGTCGACAATTGGCGGCCGAAGATCAGTAACCTCTGAGCCAACCGAAATTCGAATCGGGCTCGAGCTGGATATCTTCAGGGCGCCTTGGCCGGCGATGAAAGCCTTCGCTGTGACAGTCACCGGCAGCTTAGCTCGGTCCGGATCACCCTCTCGAGACGGATAGAAATTGAACTTGCTGTTGTCGTTGATGAGGTGAGCCGGGACCTCGCCAGAATGATAGTCGATATCCGAGATGTGGGTCTGGCCAGCAGCGAAACGGCCCTGGACATCTATCGATTCGGTGAGAATCCACCCCACGGGGACACCCCATATGGAAACAATCGCCCGAATTATCCCAATGGCCAGCCAAACGGTGACCAGTATTCGAGACAGGCCCAATCGCCGATTTAATAAGAGCGCGGCCACGACAAGACTTAACCAGCCGCACGCTAATGCGTTCGCGAACACTGCCACCGAATCGGTACGCTGCCCAGACTCCCTGAGCCCCACGGTCAACCCGGCGAGAGCCAGCAGCGCAACTAGCGGCCGCACCCACCCGACGGTGCCGGCGAAAACGCCGCGTCGATCGGCGGAGGATCGCTTAATCGAAGGCGAGAGGGAAGGCTTTCCTAGATTCATAGGGTGACATCAACCAGACAGTTTAGATTCGCTTCCGGGTTTTGGGAGTTCGGCTCCGAGTGGCGTTGAGGTCGGCGCGATCTCCAGAGGTGCCACATGGCGCCACGGGAGCGCACGTGCGGAGCACTCCTTGATAGCGCTCTCTACTGGCTTTGCGTGGTCATCGGGAAGAGCGATCACCACGCCATCGATCTCAGCCCCATCCAGCACTGCTCCCAAGCTGGATATCGTCCCCAAAATACCTACGCCACAGATCTTGCGCTCCCGCCCAACGTTTGCGACATCCACGAATCCCATGGCAACGTACTCGCCGAAGATACCCTGCTGGATAGCGCGGATGACTTTGGCGCCGCTGTCCCGAGTTCCTATCACGAGCAGCCGCCCGAACTTTGCACCGGCCAGAGACTGAACCGAGTGGGCCAACAAGCGAAAAGACATCCGCGAGCCGATGACGAGCCAGGTGAACAACAGCCAGTCCACGACAAATACAGACCTGGAGAAGCCCGCGAAGCGCCACACGACGAACACCGCGGCCGCAGAGAGGATTGTGCCAATAGCGCTGGCCTTGACGACGGTCACGGCCTCCGGCAATCCAACGTATCTCCAGTCGCGCCCGTAGACCCCACCAAGAAGGAAAGTAGCCAGCTTGAGCACGATGACAAACGGCACCGACCTGGCAAACTGCGTCAGGAACGGCCCTGTGAGCGTGCCCTCGAACTTGAGAAGGTAGGCACCAAGGTAAGCGACGACGATGAGCACGAGGTCCAGGACCACCTCGGCCAGGAGCACTCTATCGATGATCGTCTCGCTGCCCCTGCCCAGCGGCAGCCCGCCATAGCGAGTGTGAAGTAGCTCCTCTCCCCGATAAACCTTCACCTGGGCCAGGTAAACTCCGAACAACACCAGGCCGACAACGAGCAGCGCGAGAAAAGCCACGGACATCAGCACGTCCATGAAACGAGTGGCCACAGCGAAGGCACCAAAGATGGCGCTAATCAGATAGAGCACCCAGACCGTCTGTTTCTCGCTGAGACCAAGCGCCACGAGCCGGTGGGAGGTGTGGTCGCGGCCACCCTGGGAGATCGAGCGGCCATAAAGGGTGCGAACCGTGGAAACCAGTGTGGTATCGAAGAGGGGCACGCCAAGCACCACGATTGGAACCACAAGGGTCAGCAAAACGTTTTGAGAGGCACCGTAGCTGTTTCCAAGAATGGACAATCCACCGACCGTGAAACCAAGGGAGAGGCTGCCGGCGTCGCCCATGAATATGCTCGCCGGCGACGAATTGTACAGCAGGAACCCGAGGGATGCGCCCGCCACTGCCATGCCGGCGACGGCGACCTCTGAACTCTCCTCCAGCACACCTATGGCTGCCAAAACGACGCCCGTGACGCAGGCAACGCCCGCGCTCAGGCCGTCCATATTGTCCAGCAGGTTGAAGGCATTCGTGATCGCCACTATCCAGAAGACTGTCAGCGGGACCGCGAGGATCCTGAGAGGAAGTCCCTCGAAGACGATTCCCCCCGCACCCACAAGGGTAGCTATCACGATCTGTACAATGAGCTTCTGGTGTGGGGAGAGCTTGATCAGGTCGTCAACGAGGCCGAGCAGGAACATGCCGGTCAAACCGCCCGCCAGGAGCAGGATCTTGCTCCCAGCACCCGAGAAAGCGACCAGCGGGACGATGATCGCAAGATAGATGGCAACCCCGCCCAAGAGAGCCGTTGGACGCTGGTGCCATCGATCGGGTCGCGGCTGGGCCACGAAGCCGTATCGCCTGGCCAGGGAACGGACAGCAGGCGTCGCGACGGCCGATATGCCGAGACCGGCTGCCATGGCAAACAGGGGCGGGATCAGATTGCCTAGCTCCAAGGGTTCCAAGATGTCTCCTGTAGTTCGCGGGGTCCGCGGCAGGGCACAAGACCCTGACCTACGGCATCGGTGGGCCCACTCCGGGACCGCCCGCTAAAGCGTCGAACCCACGATAACTGTGATCGACGTAGGTGGCGACTAGCTCGGCGTAGATATCTCTTATATCTGTGACCAGGCGGTCAATCGAGTATTTGGGATAGACCGCCTCGCGGCCAGCTGCACCCATGGCAGGCAATAGCGGCTCAGACGAGAAAAGCCGGAGGATTGCTTCCGCTAACTGCTCGGGCGCCCTCGGGGGTACGAGCAAGCCGTTCAGACCGTCGGACACCACGTCACTGACGCCGCCGACGTCGGTCGCTACAACAGTCCGCCCCGCTGCCATTGCCTCGATCAGTGCCACCGGAGAGCCCTCATTGTAGGAGGAGAGCACCACCACGTCCAGGTCCGCGTAAACCCTCGGCAGATCGTGCCTCCAACCCAGAAAGGCCACGCCGCCATCGATGCCGAGATCCCTCGCCTGCCGCTCCAGGTCGCCCCTCAGCTCGCCGTCACCGATCACCAGGAACCTGACGTCCGGGGTTCGCGAAAGCACCATCTGCGCGGCCTTCAGGAAAACCGCGTGGCCCTTCACCGGGACCAGCCTCCCGACTATGCCCACCAGTCGGGTACCGTCTGGAACACCGAGCTCAAGTTTGAGGCTGCCCCTATACTTCGGGCTCTCAACGAAGGGCTCCAGCTCCAGACCAAGCGGCACGGACCTGAGCTTGTCGGGGTTCCCGATGCCGTAGCCAAGGATCTCCCGTCGCTGCTTGTCCCCAACGGTAAGGATAAGGTCGGTTGTGCGGCCGAGGGCCCTCTCGATCCGGATGAACGCCTGGGTCTTGAGCGGGCCGAAGTAGCTATGGAATACATGGCCGTGGTAGGTGTGCAGCACTATCGGCACGCCTGCAAGGCGCGCGGCCAGTCTCCCAACCGTCCCTGCTTTTGCCATGTGGGTGTGAACGATGTCGGGCCGCTGCTCCCTGAAGACGCGGTACAGCCTAAACAGGACCGCAAGATCGCGGCCGGGGTCGATCTCCCTTCCGAGGCCCGTGACCATGAGGGGCGACACGCCTTTGGCCTTCGCCAGATGGAGCATGTCACCTTCTGCCGGCGAGGTATAGCCGCTCACCAGCGTAGAGGTGAAGCGACCGTCCTCCAGAGCCCGAGTCAGCAGGATCGCGTGGATCGCCGGCCCGCCGATGTTCAGCCTGGTGATGACCCTGGCGACCTTGATGCGCCGGTTCAACGTTGTCGTTGGTACCACTCCGCGGTCAGCCGAAGCCCCTCCTCGAAGCCTACACGGGGCTCAAATCCGAACATCTCGCGGGCCTTGGTAATATCGGCACGTGAGTGGCGAACGTCGCCAGCTCGCGGCTTGTCGAAAGTCGGGGCCAAGTCGACCCCCAGGATCGACTTGAGGGCGGCAGCCAGGTCGAGAAGGCTGTAGTTCTCGCCGCGGGCGACATTGAAGACTTCGCCGCCTATCCCTGGTGACGTGGCCGCGAGAAGGTTGGCATCCACCACGTTTCGAACGTAGGTGAAGTCCCTGGAGTGCAGCCCATCACCGTAGATCGTGGGGGACTGGCCGCTCAACATAGCAATGATGAAACGCGGGATCACGGCGGAGTAAGGAGAATCGGGGTCTTGACTGGGTCCGAAGACATTGAAGTACCTGAGGGCTACCGCCTCCAGCCCGTAGCCGATGAAAAAGGCCCGACAGTACTGCTCGGCCGCCAGCTTGGATACGGCGTAAGGAGACCTAGGGGCGGTGGGGAGATCCTCCCGCTTCCGCTCGGCGGGGGCGTCGCCGTACACCGACGAGGACGAGGCACACACCACCCGCCGCACGCCGGCGTCGCGGGCGGCCACCAGGACGTTCAGCGTGCCGGTAGCGTTGCTCTCGTGGGTGGCGATGGGATCAGCGAAGGAGCGGGGCACCGAGGGCAAGGCAGCCTGATGGAAAATGGTATCCACTGCTCGCACCGCGGAGCGCAGAACGGCCAGATCCCTGACATCTCCCTCGATGACCTCAATTTCAGGGGCCATATCATCGAGGTTATGCCGAAAACCGGTTGCGAAGTTATCCAGCACCCGAACGCGATGCCCGTCCTGAAGCAGTCGCCTGACCAGGTGGGAGCCGATGAAACCGGCTCCGCCGGTGACGAGACAAGATAGACTCATGGCTACAGCTTAACCACGTCCGCCGGGAAACTCGGCGGAAGTGCATTCACGGTATCAAAGATGAAGGCGGACGTTCGGGCCAGGCGATCGTAGTCCACTGCCTTATGCGGGGTGGTGAGCAGGGCACAGTCGACGTGAACGGCATCCAGGTTCGGCTCCGAGGTGAGCTTCCGGCCGCCGACTGACACCTCCGGCACGTAGGGGTCGTAGTAGGAGACGCGAATGCCGCGATCCATCAACTGAGCGATAACCCTCAGGGCCGCGGACTCGCGGAGGTCGGGCACGTCCGGCTTATAGGTCACCCCGACCACCAGCACTCGCGCGTCCTGGGGATTGCGTCCGCGCCTTTCCAGTTCGCGCTCCAACTTGTCGACAACGAAGCCCGGCATACCCGCGTTAACCCGCCCGGCGGCCTCGATTATCCCGGCCGGCGCCCCATACTCGCGGGCGACCGACTCCAGGTAGAA
>JAJYKO010000438.1:3621-5674 GCA_021788565.1 Chloroflexota bacterium | reverse complement strand
ACCTGGACATAGGGACCGCGAAGCCCAGCGCCTCCGAGCAGGGCACCGTTCGCCACCACCTGATCGACATCGTGAACCCCGACGAGCCCTACTCGGCATCCGACTACCGCACAGACGCGGAACGGACAATAGTTGACATAACGCAGCGCGGCCACGTGGTCCTGCTGGTAGGGGGGACCGGGCACTACCTTCAGGCGGTACTGGACAGGCTCGAAATCCCGCGCGTGCCCCCGCAGGAAGGATTCAGGCGCGAGATGGAGGCCTTCGCCGCGGCCTATGGCGCCGCCGCCCTCCACGCAAAGCTGCGCGAGGTCGACCACGGAGCCGACCAGGTGCCGGCAACCAACGTGCGGAGAGTGATCAGGGCCCTCGAGGTCCAGATGGTCACCGGCGTCCCGTTCACAGAAATCGGACGCAAACGAGGAGATCCATTGCCGGCCCTGCGCTTAGCGCTCACCGCCGAGAGGGAAACGCTCTACAGGCGAATCGACGACAGAGTCGAGCAGCAGATTCGGGATGGACTGATCGATGAAGCGAGGCGAGTCCTGGAAATGGGATTCGATGCCGGCCTGCCGCCGCTGGCGGGACTGGTGTACCGTGAAGCAATCGCGGTCTCGCGGGGTAGAATGACGCTATCCGAAGCGACGAAACGGATGAAGGAAACCACCCATGCCTATGCGCGCCGCCAGTACACCTGGTTCCGCCGCGATCAGGCGCTGCGCTGGTTCGACCTCGGTCCAAACGTCGTCACCGAAATGAAGGACGCCATCAGCGCCTATCTCAGCCCGTGCTGAGTGGAGGACGCAGGACTCAGCACTCAAGACTGATGACTGATAGCCGATGACTAATAGCTCAGATGGAGGACATTGACTCGATGGTAGCAGTGGAAGAATCTAGAGCCAGGGTATTCAAGCCGGCTAACCGCATAGCAAGCCTGCCTCCCTACCTGTTTGCGGAGGCGGACCGACAGATCGCGGCCAAGCGCGCCGCCGGCTTCGACGTGGTCAGCCTCGGGATAGGGGACCCCGATCTCCCGACGCCTCGGTGGATCCTGGACGAGCTGCACCGCACCGCCGAGATCCCGGAGAACCACCGCTACCCAGACTACTACGGACTGTCGGAGCTCCGGCGCGCTATCGCCGCCTGGTACCTCAATCGGTTCGGGGTGGAGCTCCACCCGGACAACGAGGTGGTGCCCCTCATCGGCTCCAAGGAAGGCGTGGCGCACATCCCGTTCGCGTTCCTCGATCCCGGCGACGTGGCGCTGGTCTCGGACCCCGGCTACCCCGTCTACGCCATCGGTACCCTGCTCGCCGGCGGCGAGCCCCACCTGATGCCGCTGACGCCGGCCAACAACTTCCTGCCCGACCTGGACGCGATCCCCGCGGACGTCGTGCGCAGGGCCAAGCTGATGTGGATCTGCTACCCCAACAACCCGACCAGCGCGGTGGCTCCCGACGGCTTCTTCGAGAAGGTGGTCGACTTCGCAACGCAGCACAACATTCTCGTGTGCCACGACAACGCCTATTCGGAGGTGAGCTACGACGGTTACCGCCCGAAGAGCTTCCTTCAGGTGCCCGGGGCCAAGGAGATTGGGGTCGAGTTCCACTCCCTCTCCAAGAGCTACAACATGACCGGCTGGCGCATCGGGATGATGGTCGGAAACCCTTCGGCCGTCTCCGCCCTCGGCAAGGTGAAGACGAATATCGACAGCGGCATCTTCCAGGCGATCCAGTACGCCGGCATCACGGCGCTCACGGGCGACCAGTCGTTCATGGAAGAGCGGAACATGATCTACCAGAGGCGGCGCGATCTGGTGATCGCCACCCTGCGCGAGATCGGCATGGAGGTCGCTCCCCCGAAGGCCAGCCTCTACATTTGGGCGCCGGTTCCCAAGGGATACACCTCTCTCCAGTTCTCGCTCAAGGTGCTGGACGAAATCGCCGTCTGGGTCACGCCCGGCGTGGGCTTCGGTCCTTCGGGCGAGGGGTTCTACAGAATATCGCTGACGACCCCGGACCACCGGCTGGAAGAGGCGATGAATCGCCTGCGC
>JAJYKO010000438.1:0-3521 GCA_021788565.1 Chloroflexota bacterium | reverse complement strand
GTCCAGACCCCCGACGCGAAGCTCGGCGTGGACGCATCCCTGGACGAGCTGCAGCAGCTGGCCGCCAGCGTCGGGATCCAGGCGGTGGCCCGCGTCAGTCAGAAGCTGGACGAGCCTAACCCCAGACACTACATCGGCAAGGGCAAGCTGGCCGAGCTGATAGACGTCTGCCGGGAGACTGGCGCCGCAATGGTCATTTTCGACGACGAGCTTCGTCCGCACGTCCAGCAGGAGCTGGAGCGCGAGCTGGAGCTCAGGGTAATCGATCGCACCCTCCTGATCCTGGACATCTTCGCCCATCGCGCCCATACCCATGAGGGTCGCGTCCAGGTGGAGCTGGCCCAGTACCAGTATCTGCTCCCGAGGCTATCCGGCAGGGGAACCGAGCTCTCTCGACTGGGCGGCGGAATCGGGACCAGGGGCCCTGGCGAGACGAAGTTGGAGACGGACCGGCGAAGGATCCGCCAGCACATCACCAGGCTGGAGCGAGAGATAGAGTCGATTCGCCAGCAGCGCCGCGTCCACCGAGGGTTCCGACAGAAGGCCGAGCTGCCCCTGATCTCGCTCATCGGTTACACCAACGCCGGGAAGTCCACCCTGCTCAATAGACTGACTGGCAGCAGAGTGGAGGTGGCCAACAAGCTGTTCGCCACCCTGGACCCTACCACCAGGAGGCTCGAACTCCCGAGCGGCCAGGAGGTGCTGGTGAGCGACACCGTCGGCTTCATCGCCAAGCTCCCCACCACGCTCGTAGCTGCCTTCAGGGCCACGTTGGAGGAGCTCGAAGAAGCGGACGTCCTGCTGCACGTCGTTGACATAACCGATCCGCAGATAGAGCACTCCGTGAGGGTAGTGCAGGATATCCTGGGAGAGCTGGGGCTGAAGGAGAAGCCGATCGTCACGGTGCTGAACAAGGCCGACAGGCTCGTAAAGCCCGAAACGGAGACGGATGTGAAGGATCCGCTGGCGAACATGAGCCCCGCCGCGCTGGGACTGGAACCCGTGCCGGACACGGTGCTGATCTCGGCCGAGAAGGGCTGGGGGCTGCAGGCCCTCGCGAAGGATCTCGACGAAACCCTGAACGTCGCCTCAACAGAGATCGAGGTTCTGATCCCGTACGATACGAGTGAGCTGGTGAATCTATTCCGGAGTAGAGGCGCCGTCACGGCAGAGGAACATGTGCCCGAGGGCACCATCATGCGAGGACGCATCCCGCGCCGCTACACCGTCCAGCTCAGCCCCTACGAACTTCGCCGAACCGCGGTGCCCCGCACGCGAGCCTCCGACCGCCGGTAGCTCTCAGCCACGGGAGGGCGAGGCTCCTGCCGAGCCGCGACATCCTAGAGGGCCAATACGGTTCACCTAACCCGCCGAGGGCTGGCTCGCCCCCAGGAATCGGACAAGTAGGACCCGGCTCCTGCCGGCGAGCGTCCCCGTCGGGGGCATGGACCATCGCCGCCAGGAGGCGGCTCCTACGCGGATGGACCCGGTCGAGCACGCAACCAAGTCGTTAAGGGCCATCAGCGGGTTGGCCCGTTCTCCCGATGCCTGCTCCTGGCTGCCTGGTCCGGGTGAAGCCTCGATTCCAGGATATGGGTCGAACACCCGTCGTCCGGAGCCCCGAAGGGGCGTGCCATGCCAGCCCTGGGCAACGCCCAGGGAAAGCGGCCAAACCCAGAGAGAAGCCCCGAAGGGGCGGCCCAAAACACTCGGCCCGAGAATGCCACCGGAGAGCCCGGTCAGCTCCTCCTGCTTGACAGCCCGGAACGGGCGGGAGTAACATGTTCATGAGATATAATTCACATTATGATGCACAGGTGCCAAAGGTCTGTTCGGGAAGGAGTCGCCGACATTGAGCGTTCCTGAGCCGCCACCCGCCATTCAGTCCCAGATCGACCTGTTCCTGCGCTCCATGGCTGGCAAGTCGCCCGCCACCGTCAACACCTACGCCGAATCGCTTAAGCGCTTCACCGAGTTCCTCTCCGAGGCGGGAACCCCGCGCCAGCATCTGGCCGCCGATCTTTCTCCCGATATTCTGGAGCGTTTCTATCAGTGGCTCGTCGGTTCGTACGGCCGCGATCGCAAGGCCACTACCGGCACCTACGTCGCCGGAACCCGCGCCTTCTTCCGGTTCCTGGCGCGGCGGCGTCTGCTCTCCCCGGACACCAGCTTCGAGCAGATCCGCGCCGGCCTGCAGGAGGTGATGGGGAAAGGCAGCTACAAGACCCCCCGCATCGACCGTCGTCTCCCCATGGTTGTGGTTTATGTCAACAATATCCCACTGCCCGACGCAACCAAGCGCGAGGAGCGGGAAAAGCGGCTGGAGATCCTTCGCGATCGGGCCATCATCCACACCCTCTTCTCCACCGGCATGCGCAGGGAGGAAGTGTCCCGACTGAACAGGCAGGACCTGGACGACGGCTACGCCTCTCAGGCGATCATCACCGGCAAGGGGGACAAGGAACGGGTGGTGTTCTTCGGCGAGGAGGCCCTGGCCGCCATTCGCGAATACCTGACGGAGCGCGCCGACCACTACACCCCCCTCTTCATCCGGCACGACCACAGGCGCGGTCAGCCTGTCCGCTCCGGACAGAACTACCGGCTCACCCCCCAGTCCATCTGGAGGATCGTCAAGACCCACGCCGCGATGGCCGGCGTAGACGTCACCACCCACGACTTCCGGCACGCCAAAGCCAGCGTTATGTTAAATCGTGGGGCCAAGCTATCCGAGGTCCAGGATATCCTCGGCCACTCCTCTCCGGAGACCACCAAGAAGATATACGCTCACTACGAGGTCTCTCACCTCCGCAGCGCCTTCGAACGGTACAGCGCCACGGCTGAGGAGTTGGCCGCCCAATTAGACAGCGCTCGGAGAGGCGAGGAAGACGCATGAAAAAGCTCTACGACCTGACGCTGCCGGTCTCCGCCAGCCTGCCGGTGTGGCCCGGCGACCCACCCTTCCAGATCGAGAGCCTATCTAGCACCGCTGCCGGCGACGAGTTCAACGTCTCCGCCATCCACCTGGGCACCCACACAGGCACTCACGTGGACGCCCCGCGCCACATGGGTCTCGACCGCCCCGGAGTGGACCAACTCCCGCCGGACATCTTGCTAGGCGACGCCTGGGCCTGCCGCTTCCCGCCCACCGTGCGCGCTCTCACGGCAGAATCCCTTGAGGTGGCCACCATCCCTGCTACTGCTTCCCGTTTGCTCCTCGCCACCTCCAACAGCGCCCGATGGGATGTGCCCGTCCCGGAGTTCAACTTCGACTTCGTGGCCCTGACTCCGGACGGTGCGGACTGGCTTGTCACTCACGGGATTCGGCTGGTCGGGATCGACTACCTCTCCATAGGGCCGGACGGTCCGGACGGCCTGTATGTCCACCACAGGCTTCTGGACTCCGGCATCGTGGTGATCGAGGGACTGGACCTGCGCCGGCTCCCGGAAGGCTGGTGCCGGCTCTACTGCCTGCCTCTGAAACTGGAGGCCGCCGACGGGGCCCCCGCCCGCGTCTTCGCCGA
>JAJYKO010000437.1 GCA_021788565.1 Chloroflexota bacterium | reverse complement strand
GATGTTGGAGCGCTTGAGCGCTGGCGCATCGTTGACGCCATCACCGGTCATGGCCGCCACGTGCCCACGTGCCTTCAGCGCTTCCACTATCTTGACCTTGTGAACCGGAAAGACCCGGGCGTACACGTCCACGTCCTCGACCTTACGGAGGAACTCCTCGTCGGATATCCTGTTCAACTCCTCGCCGGTCATCACCCGAGTGTCATCGCTCAGGATTCCCAACTCCCTGGCGATGGCCATGGCGGTGTTCTTGTGATCGCCGGTAATCATCACCGACTTGATGCCGGCGCGTCTGCAGGTCTCGACGGCCGGCTTAACCTCGGGCCGCGCGGGATCGATCATCCCCAGAAGCCCCATGAAGACCAGATCCACCTCCAGGTCTTCGGGCGTAGGGCGTTCCGGCACCGCCTCCAGCGGCTTGTAGGCCACAGCCAGCACCCTCAGCGCCCTCGCGGACATCGCCTCATTTGCGGCGAGTATGGCACCTCGCTCCTTCTCGTCCAGTGGCACGATGTGGCCGTCGCGGTAGATCCTGTCGCACAGGCCGACCAGGATGTCCGGCGCTCCCTTGACGAAGGCTGTATAAGGCTCGCCATGTCCGGCGCCGTCGTGCCTATCGTGCACGGTGGTCATGCGCTTACGGTCGGAGTCGAACGGGATCTCCGCCACCCGGGGGTAGTGCAGGTCGATCTCCTCCTTCCAGAATCCCCCTTTGGCTGCCGCGACCACCAGCGCCCCCTCCGTGGGATCCCCCACCATCCGCCACCCGGCCCCCTCCCTGGCCGGCTCAGCCTCGTCGGTGCCTCCGGTCTTGCCGTCCTTCACGCGCTCCAACTCCGCGTCGTTGCAGAGAGTGGCGCCCATGAGGAGCAGGTTCAGATCCTCCTCAGCCGAGGTGACGCTCTGGGGATTTCCAGACCGCAGGAAATGACCGGCAGGTTGATAGCCCTTTCCCTCTACCCCTATCCAGCTGCCGTTCACATAGATCTGCACCACGGTCATCTCGTTCTGGGTCAGGGTGCCCGTCTTGTCGGAACAGATGGCAGTGCAGCTTCCCAGCGTCTCGACGGCGGGGAGCTTGCGGATGAGGGCGTGCCGGCGAACCATTCGCTGCATGCCCAGAGCGAGGCAGATGGTCACGATAGCGGGGAGCCCCTCGGGCACGGCGGCAATGGCCAGGCTCACCGAGACCATGAACATATAGAGGATTTGCTCCCCACGGAACAGCCCTATGCTGAACACTAACGCACAGATCACCAGGCAAGCGATGCCGAGGGTCTTGCCGAAGGACTCAAGCTTCCGTTGGAGGGGAGTATCCTCGTCCTCGTACGACTGGATCATCTCGGCGATGGAGCCTATCTGGGTGCTCATTCCGGTGCCGGTGACGATGCCCTTTCCCCGACCGTAGGTGATCACAGTGCCCATGTAGGCGCTGTTGACCCGGTCCCCTAGCGGGATATCCTCCTTGAGAACCACGTCCTCGCGCTTTTCCACGGGCACCGACTCCCCGGTGAGCGCGGCTTCCTCGATCTTCAGGTTCACAGCCTCCGCCAGACGAAGGTCGGCGGGAACGTAGTTTCCGGCCTCCAGCAGCACCACATCGCCGGGCACAACCTCCCCGCTGGGCACGTCCTGGTGCATGCCATCCCGAATCACCCGGGCGTTGGGCGCGGCCATCCTCTTCAGTGCCGCCAGCGCTTGCTCGGCTCTCGACTCCTGGACGACCCCCATCACGGCATTAAGGATCACGATAGCCATGATCATCCCTGCGTCGGTGAGCTCGCCCAGGGCGGCGGAGATGCCGGCTGCCACTACCAGGAGCATGATCAGGAAATTCTTGAACTGCTCCAGCAGCATCTGGAACAACGACGGCCTCGGTTTTTCCTTCAGCTCGTTTCGGCCGTGCTGTCTTAGCCGCTCTCGCGCTTCCTCGCTCGACAGGCCAGCGTGAAGATCGGTCTTCAGTTCGCTAACTACCACAGCCAAATCCTGGCTGTGGGCAACCACGCTCATTCCTCGTCCTCCTAACACATGATCACGCAGACGGGCCGGGCAACCCAGAGGGGAGCGCTTCCCGGCGCGGGCTGCCCAAGGATTCTCCGGAGATCGTCTGTCCCCGTGGAGCTCACTACGATCAGGTCGGCCTCGAATTTTGTGGCGGCACGCTCGATAGCATTACCGCCGTGTCCGGACTCGAAAGCCGAGAGGGCCGAAACACCGTTTGCCCTCGCCAGGTCCAGCAACTCGTCGACCGCCTGTTTGGCTAACCTCCTCTCTTCACTCAAGGCCCGGCGCAGCACGAAGCTGATTCGGCGAGTGATGGAATCGTGTGCCACATACAGCACTATCAGTTGGGCCTGCGCCCGTTGGGCGAGGAAAACAGCGTGCCTGCCGCCCTCCCGAGCGGCTGGGGAGCCGTCGGTCGCGTACAGGATCCGCTCGTAGCGGGGGAGCCCCTTCAGCGAAAGTCGGCCCTGCTGCATCATCGTCCTTCACCAGCCCTTCGCGGGTTTCTCGCGGACGCCCAGGCTGGTCCTCCGAGCTTTCGGCAAGAGCGGGGACGAGTTCTCGCCCGTTCTGAGCCTAGGGCCTGGTGGTGAAAACCCGGGGGAATAGCAGGTGAACGAAAGGGGAAAGGCTGGTGGGAAGGCGGGGGTGATGACGACCGCTAGACTACGTCCAGTGCCCTGCTACCCGTGCACTAAGCAGCCAGCCTCGGTTTGGGTACACTTCCGATGTGCACCGGAACGCACTCGGCGAGCCGAGCCCGCCCGCAAAACGCGACTCCGAACCTGGGCAAGCTGCTTAGTTGACGCCGTACTTCTCCTCGCGATGGTCAACGGCGCCACTGAGGAGCTGCTTGAGGACTTCGAAGTCTATCTTGTCCTCAGTAAAGGCTTCGGGGAAGAGGAGTTTGAGATGGACGATGTTGTCGGCAATGAGGTCGGGAGACCTGGTCTCGGGATCGTTGGTAGTGAGAAGCTTCATCGGTAGATCATCCTCCTAACCACGAACTGCATGGATAGCACGGGAACGCCTTGGGTCCAGCGCGGCGTGAATGCGCCGGGAGCGAAAGCGCGCACGGGGCCACGGCGAAGCTATGACAGCATGGCCAGTAGCAGTGCCGCTGGGATAAACGCCACAGGTCCTTCCAGGTTGATACTGGTTTGCGTGGCGAGTACTCCCCTTCCGAAGCTCGCGCTCATCACCTTTGTGTCAGATCTGGTGGGAGACGCGCTGTATTTGCACTCGAATGGCTCGTGGCTATTCCCGACCAGGAAGTCGATCTCCTTGTTCCGCGTGGTCCGGTAATAGGACAGCGCCTCGACGCCAAAAGCGGCGAGCGGGTCACGTGTGACCTGGTACCGGAAGAGGGCCACCGCGAGCAGTGCCTCGACCTGCTTCGTCATGTCGAGTTGGAACCGGTCGCGAGCATGGATAGCAGCAGCAAGCCTTCCGATAAGCGGATCCATGGGGTATACCTTCTTCTCAGCCTTCAGTGCGGGCACCCCCTGGTCCCATCGGTGGAGCACAAGGAACAGATAGGCATCTCGGAACAGTTCTACATACTTCTGTACGGTCGGCACCGTCGTCGAGGCTTCCTGTGCGAGGCGGTTCCAGCTAATGGGGCTGGCTACGTTGAGCGAGAGCCGTTCCAGAATCTTCAGAGGCAGTCGAGAATCGCGGACGTCGTGATATCTGTTTAGATCGCCCCGCACGACGTCCCATACTTCGACAAGCGTGGGAGGAAGGATGTCGTGCTCTTCTGAGCTCAAATAGTCGGCCACAGCCAGCGGGAATCCGCCGATCGAGGTATACACGTGCAGCCAATCCTGCAAAGGCGGCAAGGAGGCGAGTGTCCGAGGCCGGAGGAGTTCTGCATGGAGCGGCGTGCTTGGGTCGGCAAGCTTAGCGAAATCACCGGGCGCAAAGCCCCCGGGAGGGAGAAGCAGGTTCGGGGCCAGGATTGACACGAACGAACGAAATGACATGGGGAGCAGAACGCGGTCTCGATCCATGGCCCGACCACGCCGGCCCGGGAGCAACTCCCCGCCAGAACGCAACTCGCGTACGGAAGAGCCGGTGAGGACCAGGCAATCCTGCTCCAGTCGCGTCGTGTCATGCAGGTCTTTGATGGCGAGCTGCCAGCTGCGGACCGCCGACACCTCATCAAGAAAGAGGTAAAAGGGGGTATCTGGTCCCTCCAGCAACCCACCCGGACGCGCTTCGTCGTAGATAGCCTCAATCAACCCAGCCAGCGCATCGGCGTCGTCCAGGAGGTCACAGGTATAGTAGACCACACGCTGTGGCGGGTAACCTTCGGCCAGCAGCTCTCGTATCTTTCTCTTGACTGCCGTGGATTTCCCGATTCGGCGAGGACCGAGCAGCGTGTAAACCACGCCAGGGCTGATGCCGTCGAGAGGACGCGGATCGTACTCGAAAGGAGCTCGTGCAAGACGAGAAAGCTGGCGATCGGCGGTATGCCAGTTGGGATCACGCCACCAGGGGTTGCGGCCGCGTAGCCTCTCGAAAGTTGACGGCAACATTCAGGTGCCTCATATGGCTAGCATTACAGGACATGCGCGAGTTTGTATGCTGTACTATATAAAAGCCAGCGAGTTTTGTATAGCGCGCCCGGAAACTCCGCCACGGACCGGTGCGCCCAACGGCTGTGGGTCAGCGACCTGCTGACCAAAGATGCCGCTCAACCTCTGCCATCTCCGCTTCGAGGCGCTTGACCTCAAGGTTCAGATATACAAGGCGACTAAGCTGTTTCTCCCTGGGAAGACGAGCCTGGCCCTGGATCAGGCCGCTTCGGCGGACCTTACCTCCTCGACTGCCTCCCGAGCCATCCTGAGGAAAGCAGCGTGCGGTGTGCCATCTCGCCCCCTGCCTTCTGGAGGAAAGCCCCCGCGACTGCCCGGTGAGACTGGCAGACTTCTCGAGCCGGCGCGCCTCCTCAGGATCCAGGCGAACTGAAACGGTTCGTTTATTCATTACTGATCTATGTCTCCCTTCTCGGACAGGGATCTACCGAGCTGGGCCAGCGCCACCACCACGCTCAGGCCCTCCCAAACCGATAGCCGAAGCCGCGCTCGGTGTGAATGTAGGTGGGATTACGGGGATCGGGCTCCAGCTTCTGGCGCAGCCGCTTGATGTAGGCTTTCAAGTACTCCCTGTCCTCGACGCACTCGGGTCCCCAAACCCTCGACAGAAGCAGGTCATGGGGAAGCAACTGCGAGGGATTACGCGCCAGCAGGGCGAGCAGCTGATATTCCGTGGGCGTGAGCATGACCCGCTGTCCGCGAACGCGAACCTCGGCCTTCGAGAAGTCGACAGACAGATAGCCGTCGTCGAAGGAGGCCTCCGTGCCAGGGGCAGGGAGCGGAGAACTCCGCCGAAGGACCGCGCGGGCACGGGCTACCAGCTCCAGGTGGCCGAATGGCTTGGTCACGTAGTCGTCGGCCCCGGCCTCCAGCCCCCGTACCTTGTCGATCTCCTCGTCCTTGACCGTGAGCATGATGATCGGCACGTTCGAGATGCGCCGAATGCGCCGGCACACCTCGAGCCCTCCCATCTCGGGCATGGATAGGTCCAGGATAATCAGCGCCGGCTGGTGCTCGAAGAAGATGGCCAGGGCCTCATCCCCATTAGACGCGGTGTAGATGGTCGA
>JAJYKO010000436.1 GCA_021788565.1 Chloroflexota bacterium | reverse complement strand
AGCGACCTCGCTTCCTCCAATCCTGGGTACGAGGCTTCGCGCAGGACAACAGAGGCGGTTCCAGCAGAAGGATCGTCTATCGCGGGCCTACATTGTTGTACGGCAATTACCGTGCCGGGACGGGCGGCGTGCGTGTGAGGTACATTGTGCTGAGCACGCGGCCCCGGTATTCGTCGGCTACGCGCAGTTGGAGGAGCGTGTTGTTCGAGGTGCTGTAGCTTATGTTCATCGCGCCGGCGCCGAAGAGGGCAAGACCGACAGGGGCATCCACGAGCTGTAGCAGAATAGTGTCAATAGCAGCCCGAACAGTGCCATCCCCACCAGCATGATCCGTCCTCGGGGGGCCGACTTGCCCAGCGAGGCAAGAGCGAGTCCACCGACAACTGCTCCCAGACCCGTCACCGAGGTGAGGATACCCAGACCCGTCGGCCCGACCGATAATACGTCGTAGGCAAAGGCAGCCAGCATTGTCATGTACGGTTGCCCGAAGAACATCGGTACCGTCGCTATCATGACCAGGAGGAAGATCGTTCGGTCGCTCCGTATGTAGGCGAAGGCTTCGGCGAGGCTTCGGCGGACACTGGCAGTGGGAGAACGGGGCCTCTTTTTTGGGAAAGTCATCGCATTGAGTGTCCACAGAACGGCAAGAAAGCTCGGCCCGTTCAGGTAGAAACAACCTGCGACGCCGATGCCCACGATCAGCAGCCCTGACATGGATGGGCCGACTATCATGGTGAAGTTCATCGTTGCCGAATTGAGGGCAATGGCGTTGGCCAAATCCTCCCGTGGGACGAGATCCGAGGTCAACGATTGGCGGGCTGGCATGTTGAACGACGTCATTGTGCCCCGCAGCGCTGCTATCGCGAAGATCAGCCATATGTTTATGCCGTCAGTGGAGACGAGTATGGCGAGCAGGAAGGCGAGAAGCATAGCGAAGGTCTGGGTAGCCATCATCAGCCGGCGCCGCTCGAACCGGTCGGCAGCTGCACCGCCGATCAAGGTAAAAAGCAGGATCGGCACGGCACGAAAGAAGTTGACCAGCCCGAGATCCAAGGGCAAGCCTGTAAGCTGAAGGACAAGCCAATTGAAGGCTAGCTGGTCCATCCAATCGCCGGATTGAGAGACCAGGTTGCCCATCCACATCAAGCGGTAGTTCATGTGGCGCAGCGACGCGAACATCCTGCTATGAACGGGCGCTCCGACGGCAGTTCCAGACATGATGGTCCCTTCTTGAGCCTGCAAGAGCTCGCGCTACAGGCGGCGATGGGATGGTTGCGCTAAGTACCATGCTTTGTTCCGGTCGGGGCCGCGCGCGAGCCTACCGCCGTCAACAGCTAAGCGAGACTTGGTCATAGCGGTCCATAGGGTCTACCGGTATGCCACTTTCGGCGCAAGTCCGGAGCACCGTGCCACGCAGGCTGATCCGATTCGCCAAGTGCCGCGCCGGTGCTCGAGGGAGTTGTGATTATGGTGTCACTCAACCGGCAATCACTGGCGGCGAAAGGGTCACTTCTCTCCCTGAAGCGCTGGACCGTTCGGCCGCGAACATTGACGCCATCACGCCCCTAGCGAACTCGCTGCTCACGGGATTCGGGATTTCATCGTCCAAGTAGCGTCTGAATGCCTCCCACTGCGCTTCCATTGCGGGAGGTGCCCACGGGCTCTCGGTACCCGGGACAAGCTCCCATGCGTCTCGGTGTCCGACATGAAGACCGCTCGCCAGATCGATGCGCAGGCACCCATCGGAACAGAACAACTCAGTGATTTGCTCGGGAGCACCTTCGCGGTATCCATGGGCAAACAGAGCCGAAGTCACCCCTCCTTGGAAGGTGAGAAATACTGCAGCCGTGTCGTCGGCCTTCTGGTCATGCATTCGGCAAGCGACAACGCCTTTGACGGATTCCACAGGCCTGTCTATCAGCCACATCATCCGGTCGATGAGGTGAACGCCGTTGGTGAGCCACATGCCTCCTCCGAGGAGCCTGTCCCTGTGCCACTCGCGGCGCCGCGCCGATTCCCACTTCTTCGCGGCAGCGCCCCAGCTGGAGATCACTTCTCCCACCTGGCCCTCCGACAGCAACTCTTTCGCCCGACGAACGGCGGGAGCGAAGCGAGTAGTGTGGCCCAGCATCATCTTTACTCCATGTGTCTTCACCGAGTCCAGTATTTGGTCGCACTCTTCGATAGTCGGCCCCAAGGGCTTCTCTAGAAGGATGTGTTTGCCGGCCTGCGCGGCGAGTTCGACAGCCTCCCTGTGAAGATAGTGCGGCAATGCTATGCACACGCAGTCGATATCTCTCCGCTCCAGAAGCTCTCGATAGTCGGTATAACCCACACCACCGTGACGACCGACAAATGCGTCGAGCGCACCCGCGTCAGTACGCGACGCTGCCACGAGTTGCAGCCCGTCTACCGCATGAATCGCCCTCGCGTGCGACTCTCCTACAACCCCGGCTCCTATCACGCCTACTCCGTACATTCGCACCATACCCCCGATAGATAATCTTGGCTCCGCTTCGGACAGGCCCACCAGTTCACGCGCTGGGGAGTTGCACTCACACCTGACGAGGTGCCGAACTGGGCTGCTATCTCACATGTCGAATATACGACCTCACCGGGCTTCGGGCTGTCGTATTGCCGACACTTCGCGTCGCCGCACCTAGCTCCCGAGTGAGATCGGCAGGTCTGCGGGATACCCCATAGTAGGAAACATCATGGATATCCGAGTGGCAAATACCGTGGCTCTTGGAGTAATGCCCTTTCCCGTCAGCGCAGCCTGGTCGCCAACTTCTCCGCCAAGAGCTCCACCAGCCTTCGCTTTAGAGCCCTGCTCGCGTACTCAGGGGTTATCCCGAGCTGCCTGCTCGCTTGGGTCACCCCCATGCCGACACTGGTGAGCCCTGCAAAGACCCTGAGCTTGCTGACGCCGGCGTGACCGTCAAGCTCGTCCTCGATTTCCCCGAGGCATTCCATGGCAGGGTCTCTTAGTTCCGGAATGTAGGTGATAATCGTGGCATGTAAGTGGCAGCAGAGCACGTCAGACAATAGATGATGAGAGGGAGGATTGGGATGGAAGGCGTGCTCACGATGGAGGAGGCTGGGAAGGCGGTCAGGCTACGGACGCCGGCAGAGGTGCCCGATCCGAGAGACCCTCATGGGACTCGGTACAGGATAGGGGCGATCCTGGCCCTGGCGGTGTGCGCGATGCTGTGCGGGGCAAGGAGCCTGTACGCCATCGCCCAGTGGGGACGGGACCACGGTCCGGAGATGAGGGCGGCGCTGGGGTTTAAGGAGACTACTCCCTGCGTGGCGACCCTGCACCTCCTCTTTAAGCGACTGGATCGGGACAGGCAGGAGGAGGAGCTGGGCAAGTACTTCGCCCAGCAGGGGCTGGCCCCTGGGGAAGGGATAGCCATCGACGGGAAGGCTCTGCGGGGCATCCATGGGGAGGAACTGCCTGGGGTGCACCTCGTAGCAGCTTATGCCCACAAAGCGAGCCGTGTTCTGGCGGAAAAGGGGGGTCAGGGAGAAGGAGGCTGAGCTCACCGTGGCGCCCGAGCTGCTTGGGGGGCTGGACCTGGCAGGGCTGGTGGTGACGGGGGATGCCCTGTATACCCAAAGGGAGCTGTGCCGGCAGATCGTGGAGGCCGGAGGGGAATATCTCTTCGTAGTGAAGGAGAACCAGCCGACCCTCCTGGACGACATCACCACGCTGTTTGCCGATCCGCCGACGAGGCCAACGGAAGTGGTACAGAAGAACCGCCACGGGGACCGGCTGGAGGTGAGGAAGCTCCAAGCCTCCTCTGCCCTGAACGAGTACAGCGATTGGCCGCATCTGGCCCAGGTGTGTCGGATCCAGCGGGAAGTGACGCGCAATGGGCAGACGAAGGTGGAGGTGGCATATGCCGTCAGTAGCCTCTGGCCACACGAAGCAGAACCGAGGCGACTCCTGGAGTTGAACCGGGGCCACTGGGGGATCGAGAACCGGCTCCACTACGTCCGAGACGTCACCTTAGGCGAAGATGGAAGCCAGGTGCGAACGGGGTCGGCGCCCCAGGTGATGGCAGCCATGCGAAACGCCACCATCGGGCTGCTTCGTATGGCAGGGGCGGCCAACATCGCGGCGGCACTTCGCAGGAACAGCCACACCCAGAGGAGGCCCTGGCACTGCTAGGGCTGCGCTACACGTGCCACTAAAAGACCCTGGATCCCCTGGCCGCATTGTTTGTGCTGTCCTCCGATAAGGTGTATACTTCGTCTGCTGGTATGTTTCTTCAGCTCGCCTCGGCGAGAGGGCTAGTGGTCCCATCCTTTGGACCTCTCCCCCAGACTCAATCGCGCTGACGGACCGTTCCAAGTAATAACCCAAATTGGGAGTCAGCGTGATCGATATGCAAGACAAGACCCTTACCTGCCGTGACTGTAACCGAGAGTTCGTTTTCACCGTGGGAGAGCAGGAGTTCTTCGCACAGAAGGGCTTCACCAATGAGCCGACCAGGTGCCCTGAATGCAGGGCGGCCAACAAGGCAAGCCGTGGCGGCAGTGGGTATTCCTCAGGTGGCGGCTATTCTTCTGGTGGGTACGAGCGCCGAGCGCGAGAGATGTTCCCGGCTGTGTGCGCGCAGTGTGGCAAGGACACGCAGGTGCCATTCCAGCCCAGCGGAGACAAGCCCGTCTACTGCTCGGACTGCTATGCTGCCCAGAGATCCTCTGGCGGCGGGTATTCGAGCCGTCGTGGCGGAGGTGGTCGCGGTCGGTACTAAACGACCCAACCATCGCCTTTCGTCGAGATGCCCAATCTGGGGGGTGGCCATTTCGCCACCCCCTCTTCGTTCTCAGAGCCCATGCCAAAGCTGGTGCCGGACTCATGTTGAAAGGGCTCTTACTCCGTCGGCGGCTCCATAGCACCGCGCACTCCATGGCCAGTGGCCAGCGTAACTCGTTCAAATGGTTTCCTATCCGAAGAGGAATATCGAGATGATAGACAACCCGGTGGCTCTGGGTACCGTGGGAGTGAGGGTATTCACGGTAGATCAGCTGGAGCTGGATGGCGAAGAGCCTTCTCCCTCGTGGCTGATCGATGCCGAGAAAAACGAGGCATCCGATACCGCGGTCCAGATTGATGACCACGAGGGTCTCGAGGATCCAGTCCGAATGTATCTACGCGAGATTGGAGTCGTGCCGCTACTCAGCTGGGATGGAGAGAGGCGCCTCGCCCGCAAGATAGAAGAAGGATCCTTCGTCGGAGGAGTCCAGCACGAGTTGCGCGGAAACCGAATCGGGTACAGCGCTGACGACGAGCCTCCTGACGCTCAGGAGGCAGGGCTGCTCGTGCTGGGGTGTGGCAATGAACCGGCAGAAGTCTCGCGGGACGAGGCGGTGGTCATTTTTCAGCACATGTACCGTCGGTTCTGCGAACTCTTCCCCTACCTGAACAGACTGTTTCCCTCGGATTGCACCGCGGAGGGAGTCTTTCGAGGCATGCAGCAGCTGGGTGGGCTTGTCGTAATCGAGCCTGAGAGGGTGCAGGTCATAGCCCAGGAGTTGAAAGTTGACCCCATCATCGCGGATCGCTCCATCGTGGAACTGTCCACCCTCTGCCGCCTGATACCGGAGGACCTGCTGAGGATGACCGCCCTGGGAGTCCAGAAAGCGGGTTTGCCCAGCCCCTGTCTTGGCGAGGACT
>JAJYKO010000435.1 GCA_021788565.1 Chloroflexota bacterium | reverse complement strand
TGGGATTGAGAGTGTTTGGCTGGTTTGGGGTACCATAGACAATTACGTTCGGCCTGACCGGGGCCTGAGGGGCACATCCCCAGGTGATTATGGAGAGCGAGAAGGCAACGAACAGGAATATCGAGAGCGTGACGAAGCGCATTGGCGTTTCCGCCCTTCCAGACGTGGTTGCTCTGCGTCGAGCGAGAGACCCATTACCCCGGTCTTTTGTGCATGACTGCAACCGCGGCTATCAGAAAAACTGATTCTCGGTCCTGTAGCCGCAGGCTTTACGCCCGCGCGTACCCATTGGGGAGAGTCCAATGCCCCCACGAGGACGCGCACCCGTGAAGGGTGCGGCTACAACCTTCTGCTGGCCCATCCTTATTTCGCCCTCGGCGTGTAATGAGTATGCAACAGGTGGTGCGACCTTTCGCCAAGTGGTTGTCCCAGAAATTCCCTGTAGATCATCTGGACGTCCGGGTTCTCGTGGGACTTCCTGAGCGGCAGGTTGCGATCCTCCTGGTAGATGGCTTCTGCGCGCTTCTTCCTGACCTCCAGGCTGGTGGGAATGGGTTGGCCCCCGCCGCCCAGACACCCTCCTGGGCAGGCCATGATCTCGATGAAGTGGTAGTCCGCCTCTCCCGCCTGGACTCGATCCATCATTGTCTTGGCATTGGAGAGACCGTGGGCCACGGCGACCTTGACTGGCAGCCCCTCTACGTCGATCGTGGCCTCCTTGATGCCCTCCATGCCGCGTACAGACTGGAACTCAAGAGCCTGGAGTTCCTTCTTGGTAATCACCTCGTAGGCCGTCCGCAGCGCAGCCTCCATCACGCCGCCGGTTGCACCGAATATGACGGCGGCACCTGTCCCGGCCCCCAGCGGCGAGTCGAAGCTCTCCTCAGGCAGGTTGGCGAAGTCGATGCCGGCCTCCTTGATCATGCGCGCCAGTTCGCGGGTCGTCAGAACGTAGTCTACATCTTGGTAGCCGCTGTCGCGCATCTCGGGACGCTCGCATTCGAACTTCTTGGCCGTGCACGGCATGACAGACACCGACACAATTCGTGCAGGGTCCATGCCGGAGTGCTCGGCGTAGTACGTCTTAGCGATGGCGCCCAGCATCTGCTGCGGCGACTTGCAGGTGGACAGGTTCGGCAGCAGGTTGGGATAGAAGTGTTCGATGAACTTGATCCACCCGGGGCTGCAAGATGTGATCTGGGGGAGGACGCCACCCTTGGTAATGCGTTCTATCAGTTCGTAGCCCTCCTCCATGATAGTCAAGTCGGCGCTGAAGTTGGTGTCGAACGCGGCGTCGAAACCGAGGCGCCTCAAGGCCGCCGCGAGTTTGCCGGTCACGATCGCACCCTGGCCCATTCCGAACTCTTCGCCGAGGGCGACCCGGACGGCGGGAGCCGTCTGCACGACCACATGCTTCTTAGGATCCGCAATCGCTGCCCAGACGCCGGCTATGGCGTCCTTCTCGTAGAGCGCTCCCACGGGGCAACGGTTGATGCACTGGCCGCACATGGCGCAGGCGATATCCGCGAGTTTGGCGTCGTAGGCCGGGGCGATGACCGTGGCGAAACCCCGGTTCACGGGACCAATAGCACCCACCGCCTGCATGCTGTTGCAGACGTCGACGCATCGGCGGCAGAGGATGCATTTGTTGGGGTCTCGGACGAGAGAGTAGGCGCTGGTATCGATCGCGTAATGGAGCCTCTCTCCCGGGAAGCGTATGCTGCTGATGTTGTACTCGTCGGCAAGCGCCCGCAGCTCGCAGTTCTGGTTTCTCACGCAGGTTGGACACTCAAACGGATGGTTGGAGAGCAGCAACTCCAGGTTCACTCGGCGGGAAGTGCGGATCGCAGGGGTGTTGGTCTTGACGTCCAACCCCTCGGCAACGGGATAGGCGCATGCCGCCTGCAGCGTCCTGGACCCCTTCACCTCGATCATGCATATGCGGCAGACGGCCCTGACCGACAGGTCTGGATGGTAGCACAGCGTCGGAATTCTGATGCCGGCCTGTCGAGCAGCCTCGAGGACCGTGCTACCTGCCTCGGCCTGGACCTGGCGGCCGTCGATTGTCATCGATATCTTTGACATCTTCATCCTCCGATCCACAACCTATCTTGCTTCCAGGTCACAGCGCAGGCAGCGCCTGGCTTCGGCCATCGCCATCTCACGCGTGTATCCCAGGGCGACTTCCATGAAGTTGTTTCTGCGCATCTCCACGGGCAACTCCGGCATATCGGGGCGATGCATCCCCTCCTCGATGATCTGGTAGGGCGGTTTCTCTGTAACCGCCGGTCTCGCCCAGAGCGGACCGGTGGGTGCCTCCCACAAGGTCTGCTCGTCACGCAGGTACCTGTCGATGGCCTTGGCTGCCCGACCACCCGCGGCGATCGCGCCGATGACCGTCCACGGTCCGGATACGGCATCGCCTCCAGCAAAGACGCCTTCCAAATTGGTCTGCATAGTGTGGGGGTCCACGACGATGTTGCCTCTGTTCGTGAGAGCTACTCCATTACTGTTGAGGGGCGAAGTGTCCATGGCCTGGCCGATGGCGGGAATGACAACGTCAACGTCGATGACGTAGTCACTGTCCCTGAGCTCCACCGGCCTTCGGCGGCCGGTGCTGTCGAAGTCGGACAGGACCATGCGTGTGCAGCGGACGCCCCACACCTGACCGTCACTCCTGAGGATTTCCTTGGGAGCGGTCAGGAAGTGGAAGTTAACCCCCTCTTCGGTGGCGTCCAGGATCTCTTCGTCGTCGGCGGGCATGTCGTCTCGAGTGCGGCGGTAGATGACGTAGACCTCGGACGCACCGAGCCTCGTCGCCACACGCGCGGCGTCCATCGCCACGTTGCCGCCACCGATGATGCCGACCCGTTTGTCGGCGATCTTTGCCGGCTTTCCCAGGTTGGCCTCCCTGAGGAATCGAACTCCTTCGATGACGCCGCCCGCGTCCTCGCCGGGTATGCCCATCTTCTGAGTGTTGTGTGCGCCCACGCCCAGGAATATCGCGTGGAATCCCTGTGCTCGCAGGTCGGCGATGGTGAAGTCCCTTCCCAGGGCCAACCCGGTCTTGACCTCCACGCCCAGCGCCAGGATGTTCTCGATTTCCTCCTTCAGGACCGACTTGGGGAGGCGGTACTGCGGTATGCCAACGGCGAGCATCCCACCCAGAACATGGAGGGCTTCGAACACCGTCACCCTGTAGCCGAGTCTTGCCAGATCCCTGGCTGCCGTCAGTCCAGCGGGGCCGCCGCCTACGACCGCGACCTTCTGATCAAGGCGCACCTTGGACGGCACAGGCCTTTCACCACGCATCTGGTCGCCGACGAAACGCTTGAGCGACCGGACGGAAACAGCATCATCCAGCTGACCCCGGCGGCACTTTCGCTCGCACAGGTGGTCGCATATCCGCCCGCAGACTGACGGGAACGGGTTGACCTCAGTGATGACCGCGTAAGCCTCGTCGAACTTGCCTTCCGCGATCAGCCCAACGTACTTCGGCACGTCTTGCCCCGCTGGACATGCGTTCGAGCAGCGGCTGTGGACAAGTTCCTTGCAGACGCCCGCGGTGCATTTCTTGTCAACGATGTGGCTGATGAACTCATCCCTGAAGTAGCGGAGGGCGCTCAGGGTTGGGCTGGGGGTCAACTGCCCCAGGGCACAGAGGGAGGAGTCAGCCATCGTCCTGGCAAGGGTCTCGACCTGAACGAGGTCCTGCATCGTGCCGATACCATCCGTGATTCGGGTGAGTGCCTCCAGCATCCGCTTGCCGCCGATCCTGCAGGGCGTGCACTGGCCGCAGGACTCGGCATGCGCGAAGGTGAGGAAGAACTTCGCGAATTCCACCATGCAGGTGTCTTCGTCGACCACGATCATGCCACCGGAACCCATGGTGGCACCTGCCGAGGTGAGGGAGTCGTAGTCCACGGGAGTGTTCAGCATCTCAGTCGGCAGGCAGCCGCCCAGGGGGCCGCCTGTCTGGACGGCCTTGAACTTCTTTCCCTCGGGAATGCCCCCACCGATGTCGAAAATGATGTCCCCTAGAGTTATGCCCATCGGCACCTCGACCAGACCGGTGTTGTTTACCTTGCCCGTGAGCGCGAACACCTTCGTGCCCTTGCTTCGCTCCGTGCCGATGCTGGCGAACCACTCCTGCCCATGCAGGATGATAGGTGGCACGTTCGCCCAGGTCTCCACGTTGTTGATGGACGTGGGCTTACCCCACAGCCCGGCGGTCGTTGGGAACGGGGGTCTGGGCCGCGGCTCTCCGCGCCTACCTTCGATTGAGGCGATCAGCGCCGTCTCCTCGCCGCACACGAAGGCCCCAGCGCCCTCTTTTATGGTGATGTCGAAGGAGAAGTCGCTTCCCAGGACGTTCGCACCCAGGAGACCGTATTCGCGGGCCTTCGCGATGGCGATCTTCAGCCGTTGAATTGCCAGAGGGTACTCCGCGCGACAGTAGATGTAGCCGTGCTGCGCGCCGATTGCCCTGGCCGCGATTGACATGCCCTCGACCACGGTGTGAGGATCGCCCTCCAGGATCGAGCGGTCCATGAAAGCACCTGGGTCCCCTTCGTCGGCATTGCAGATGACGTACTTGATGTCACCGGCTGCTCTACGGCACAGTTCCCACTTGAGGCCGGTCAAGAAGCCCGCGCCGCCTCGACCTCGGAGACCAGATTTCTTCATCATGTCGACGATCTGGTCCGGGGTCATCTCGAAAAGCGCCCTGGCCAGGGCTTCGTAGCCGCCCCGAGCGATGTACTCATCTATCTGCTCGGGATTGATGAAGCCGCAGTTCCGGAGGGCGATACGCATCTGCTTGTTGTAAAAGGGAATCTCATTGTAGGTAGGGAGCGATCTTGCGGATGTGGGCTCCTTGTACAGGAGATCGGCTACCGGACGCCCCTTGACCAGGGTCTGCTCGACGATGTCAGGCACGTTTTCCGATTGGACCTGGCAGTAGAAGATACCTTCGGGGAATATCATCATCACGGGGCCCATGGAGCAAAAGCCTCGGCATCCCGTTTGGACGACCCTCACCTCGCCCTCGAGGCCGCGTTTTCTTACCTCGGCGTCCAGTGCCGTTGATACCGGGACCGAACCTGACGCCGAGCATCCGCTGCCGGCGCAGGTCAGAACGTGGGCCCGGTAGAAAGGTAGAGTCATCTTGCGATCTCCTTTCTAAGACGAGCAATTAGCGATTAGCAACTAGCTATTAGCTGCTAATCACTAATTGCTAATCGCTAAATGGTTGTGCCCTTTGCCACTACCCACTGGGTCACTACGTTTCCTTTCAAGAGGTGCTCGGTGATGATGGTCGGCACCATCTCCGGGGTCACCTTGCCATAGGTCACTCTGGGCGCACCTGCCTGTTCGATGTCTACAAGAGGCTCCTGCGCGCAGAGTCCGATGCACCCTACAGTCGCCACATTGGCTTCGATGTCGCGGCTCTCCAGTTCCCGCAGAATGGCATGCATCACCTCTCTGGCTCCCGACGCTATTCCGCAGGTGCCCATGCCAACAGTGATTTTGGTGCCGGTATCGGCCCGGACCTTGATGTCGCGCTGGGCTTCCTCCTTGAGTCGCCTCAGATCCTCAAGACTCGTCAGTCTAGGCATGTGCTTCCTCCTCATTCGGCGTGACTGCGCCTGCTGAAACAACACCGTCAGAGATGTACTGTTCTAGCCAACGGATGACGGA
>JAJYKO010000434.1 GCA_021788565.1 Chloroflexota bacterium | reverse complement strand
CGCTCACGAAGAGCAAGCTCGGATGCGTCCTCGCCGCTACATCCACCCGACCGACTGGGAGTACGACGGCCCGCCAGAGCGTGTCCCGTCTCCCCGTCACAGGATGCCGTAGTCGCTGAACAGCTGGCGGATACTGGCTCCCCTGGCCAGCTTGTCTCGGACTTTGTTTTCCGCCGAGACTTTTTCGAAGGCCCGCTTCATCACATCATCTTCAATGGCCCGCGGAACCGCCAGACAACCGTCCTGGTCGCCGACCACCAGGTCCCCATCGTTGACCAGCACGCCCCCTACCTCTATGGGGCGTCGTATAGAGATGATCTCGCAGCGTCCCTTCGAGTCGGCAGGGGTTAGCCCTGTGGCGAAGACGGGGAACTTCATGGCCACGATTCCCCAGGCGTCCCGAGTCAGGCTATCCAAGATGGCTCCGCGCCCTCCTTTTGCCCTCATGTGGGTGCTCAGCAGTTCTCCCCAAACAGAGGAACGCCTGACCCCCTGGACCGTGCAGACCACAACCTCGCCCTGCTTGAGATCGTCCAGCAAGGTTAGCTCGAGAGCGTAGGGCTCCGCCGGAATAGTGTAGGCCTCCACCCCCAGCATGGTAGCAGCCCGGCCTACGACTTTGGCATCGGGATATATGGGTCGGATGTCGTAGCGCATAACCTGGTTGCGGTAGCCCAGGCTATCCATGATGTCGGCCAGGATAGCGGTGTACAGCTTCTCCTCGATCAGGTCGTAGTACTCGCGGCTGTGCTTGTCCACTCCGACACCTTCCTCATTTGCGAATTAAGTCGCACAGATAGAATGACATACATACATCAGGTCACTTGACGGTTCGATACATCATGCTACCATGTAGCCCAGAATTCAAGATGCTACCTTTGTAGAAGAATGTCGTCTGTTCAGAACCGTCACAGCCGCCTCGGTTCTTCAACAAGGAGCTAGACGTGCTTACCCGTGCCCCACCGGACCTCGTTCGCCGCCGTGGCCGAACGGTGGCCACCGCGTCCTCTAGCCTCCCATCGGTTTCCATCGGCGCAACAACCGGATTGTGGTGAGAATTGCTATAGGAGGATCTCAATGAAGAAGTCCCTGACGCGACGCGAGTTCATGCGTCTCCTGGCAGTCGGATCGTCTGGGGCGTTCCTCGTGGGGTGCAGCCAGCCTTCGCAGCCCGCGGCCCAACCCACCGCGGCGAAGCCCGCGGCTCCCGCTCCAACCACCGCGGCAGCAGCCCCGGCAGCGGCAGCGACCGCCGCTCCGGCAGCTTCTGCCTTCAAGCCCACCCGACCCATCACCCTCATCTGCCCCTGGGCCGCCGGTGGAGGGACGGATGCTGTGGCTCGGATCTTCGGCAGTATCCTCGAGAAGGACATTGGCCAGCCGGTGAACGTCGTGAACCGCACCGGAGGCGGCGGCGCCGTAGGGCACACCGCGGGCGCGACCGCCCAGCCCGATGGCTACACGTTCACTCTGGTCACGGTCGAGATCGCGATGATGCACTGGCAGGGCCTGGCCGAGGTGGACTACAAGGGGTTCACACCCATCGCCCAGGTGAACTTCGACCCGGCAAGCGTGCAGGTAGCGGCCAATGCCAAGTGGAACACGTTGAAGGAGCTGCTGGACGACGTCAAGGCGAACCCCGGCAAGTACAAGGCTTCCGGCACCGGCAAGGGCGGCATCTGGGACGTGGCCCGAGCTGGCATGCTCACAACAGCCGGCATTCCCGAGAGCGCCATCCCGTGGGTGCCATCCGAAGGCGCTGCCCCCGGCCTTCAGGAGTTGATAGCTGGAGGGATTGCCATCGTAACGGCGAGCCTGCCCGAGGGTGGATCCCTGATCGAGGCCAAGAAGGTCAGGCCGCTGGCGATCATGGCCGATAACCGTGACACCGTCTTCAAGGATGTGCCGACGTTGAAGGAGAACGGCATAAACTGGGTCTCTGGTGCCTGGCGCGGCTTCGCACTGCCAAAGGGCGCTAAACCCGAGACCGTCAGCTTCTACGAGGCAGCGATCAAGAAGGCCTACGACTCGCAGCCGTACAAGGATTTCATGACCTCAAAGGGTTACGGCATGGTCTGGCGCGACTCGAAGGAGTACGCGACGTTCATGGCCGATCAGGATGCAAGCATGGGCAAGATCATGAAGGAACTCGGGCTGGCCAAGTAGGAAGTCTACGTGACGCTACCACAGCCCTGGATGGAACTGGGACACTCGGCGAGTGGCCCGTGCACTCGTGGTTGGTAAGGAGAGACCCAAAACCTCTCCTTACCGGGCCCCAGGAGCTGTCAGGGACTCTTAAGGGCGGAGCGGTTCAACATGAAGCTGTCGGATGCTTTGCTTGGTGGCACCGCCGCAATCCTGGGTGCTGCCACATTCGCCTACGTGCAATCGTTTCCGAAGATGCCCGACGGGACACCGGGGCCGTCACTGTTTCCCCAGATACTGGGCATACTGCTGGTGATCTTTGGAGGAGCCGTCGTCGTCCAGTCCATGCGCCCTCACGGGGGGGAGAACGAGCACTTCGAGCGGGCCGCGGTGATCAAAGCCGGACTCGTCCTGGTGGCCATCGCGGTGTTTATCGGGCTGGTGGAGAGGCTCGGCTTTCTGATTACCGGAACCCTGGTAACAGGGAGTCTTATGCTCGTGCTGGGGGTGAGGCTGCGTGTTGCCCTGCCCACGACGATCTTCTTGGTGATCGGTTCCGTGATCCTGTTCGAGCGAATACTGCGGGTGCCCCTGCCCGTGGGACTTCTGGGGGTCTGATATGGAAGCTGTCCTCTTCGGGATAGAGCGGCTCGCTGACCCTACCGTGATCCTCACGATGCTCGCGGCCTCGGTCCTGGGGTTGCTGTTCGGGGCTATTCCCGGCCTCACTGCCACAATGGCCGTGGCGCTGCTCGTGCCCTTCACGTTCTTCATGGATCCGGTTCCTGCCCTGGTTGCTATGGTGACGGTGTCTGCCATGGCGATCTTTGCCGGGGACATCCCCGCGGCTCTGGTTCGCATCCCCGGTACTCCGGCCTCGGCCGCCTATACCGATGAGTCGTACAAGATGACCCAGAGAGGCGAGGGTGAACTGGTGTTGGGCGTGGACGTCGTAAGCTCGGCCATCGGCGGCCTCTTCGGCGCCGTCTGTCTCATGGTGGCTGCATCCCTCCTCGCCGAGGTGGCCCTCCAGTTCACCTCCTTCGAGTATTTCTGGATGGCCGCTCTGGGCCTATCCGCCACCGTCATGGTGGCGTCCGGTAAGCCGGCCAAGGCTGGCCTCTCGGTGCTGTTTGGGCTGCTCCTCTCCACCGTTGGCGTGGACATCACCCTGGGATATCCCCGCTTCACTTTCGGTCAGGTTGACTTGCTGGGGGGCATCAACTTCATTCCAGCCATGGTGGGACTTTTTGGTATCGCCGAGGTGATCCGCAATGTGCTGGCCGGAACGGAGAACTTTAAGCCACTGCGGGTCAACGCGGAGGGGATATTCAAAGGCGTTGCGTCCACGTTGTGGCGCTACAGGGGCAACATGCTGCGCTCCAACATCATAGGCGTCATCGTGGGGATTATGCCAGGCGCAGGGGCCGATATCGCCGCGTGGATGTGCACCGCTATCTCGCGACAGCGCTCGAAGGAGCCAGAGAAGTTCGGCACTGGCCACATCGAGCCGATCGTGGATGCCGGCACTGCCAACAATTCCGCTCTTGGTGGCGCATGGGTCCCGGCCCTGGTCTTCGGTATCCCTGGCGACTCCATTACGGCGATCGTCATAGGCGTGCTGTTCATGAAGGGAATCCGTCCGGGGCCGCAGATTTTTGAGCAGGCGCCGGAGATCATCTACTCCGTCTACTTCTCGTTCATTCTGGCCAACGTCCTGATGGTGCTGTTCGGCTACCTGGCGATCAAGGGGGCCAGCTATATCCTGCGTGTGCCCAGAAACATCCTTCTGCCTGCCATAGTGCTGTTCTGCGTAGTCGGTGCATTCGCCATCAACAATTCCCTCTTCGACGTGGGAGTGATGCTGGCGATGGGAGTGCTCGGCTACATCCTGGAAATAAACGGGGTACCGGTGGCCCCCGTCGTGCTGGGACTGGTGCTGGGGCCGATCCTCGAGAAGAACTTCATGTTCAGCATGACCAAAAGCGATTGGGATCTCATCGAATTCTTCAGCCGCCCTGTCGCGGCGGGACTCGGGCTAATTACCATCGCCACCTGGCTGACGCCCATCTATCCCAGACTGCTGCGCATCGTACGGAGGGAAAACGCGCAGGAAATCAGATCGGCCTGAAGGAGAACCGGAATATGACTGCCAAGTCCAAATACTTGCGGACTATCGAGGACGTCCCGCTGATTCCGCTGAACGAGCTCACCCGCTCTCGGCTGATTCAAGGCGGAAGCGCGCTGCTCAGCTTTCTGGAGCAGCCGCCCGGTGCGAGGTTTCCCCTTCACAAACATGACTGTGAGCAGATCATGATCATGCTGGAGGGGGTCGAGGAGCACGTCTGCGGCGACGAGAAGTTCGTGATTCGTCCTGGGGACGTGGTGATACACCCGGCCAACGTGGAGCATGGCGGAGAGACGTCGACGGGGTACAAGGCCATCGACATCTTCGTGCCACCACGGGAGGACTACGTCGAGTTGATGCAGAAGCACGGTCAGGCGTAGGACCGGAGACTATTCTCCAGCGACGAGGAAGCGAGATTAATGCACCCGCGGGGCGAAACCCGCGGCCGCGTCTACTCTTACACCCTTCTTATCCCCTGGAACAGGTCGTCTTCGCGCCCGGTGGGGGCCGTGAGCCTGCTCTCGGCGAGTACGTAGCACTCCTCCCGGAAGAACTCGTCGATCAGGTCGCGGGGGAGCAGTGCGTAGGGGTGGCTGGGTGAGAACTGGGTTTGGTGGGAAGCGATGGCTTCCAGCTTCGTGTCGATGAAGGGAGCTACATTCACACAGGTGGTGATCCTGGCCTCCGGCACGCCGAAGGTGGACCACTCTCTGCTGTCCCAGGCAGTGACGTTGGCGAACCGTCGGGCCATCTCCCCGATACGTTGAAAGCGCTCGCGCGGCATGGCCAGGTTGTAAAGCTTCAGGGGCGCCCAGGGAGCGAGCCCTTCCTGAATCTGCTCCGGAAAGGCGGCGGGGTCGCCAGTTGCCTCATACGCGGCGGTGGCCCACTCGTGCACGGCGATGTGGTCCGGGTGGCCGTATCCGCCTTCCGGTCCCCAGGTTAGCACCACCTGCGGCCTCAACTCGCGCATCGCCCGCACGATCCTGCCCTCGGCCTCGTGGCGATCGACCTGCGGAAGGGTACCATCCTCGTAGTCCAGGAAGCGGAGATGCGTCACGCCAAGGACGGCGCATGCCCGTCGCAGCTCCTGTTCCCTCACTCGGCCGAGGGTCTGAGGGGTGGCAAGCGCCGGGTCGCTGATCTCGCCGGCCTCCCCGCGGGTGGCGCACACCAGCGAGACGGCTACATCCTCCCGCGCGTACCGGGCGAGGGCGCCGCCCGTTGGGAACGACTCGTCGTCGGGATGCGCAAAAACTGCGAGCAGGGACAGCTTTTCGACCTTCTCCATTTTCTCTCCTGCCAGAACCCTGGGGTGGGTTACTCTCCTGTTAACTCTGACTGCATTGTCTATGCCGGTAGTGAATGTGTTGGCGCATCTCTTGCGCGATTAGTCCCGAGGCCTGTTTAGAGAGGAGATCGGTATGGCTGTGAGCACGG
>JAJYKO010000433.1 GCA_021788565.1 Chloroflexota bacterium | reverse complement strand
AGCCAGGCGATGGCGTCGCAGTGGTAGGCCCTGGCGCCATCGGGCTAGTCGCCGTTCAGTTAGCCAGGGCCCTCGGTGCCGGGAAAGTCTTGCTGGTGGGCTCCCGAGCGGAGAGGCTGTCCCTGGGAGAGCAGTTTGGGGCGGACGCCGCGATGGACATCTCTCAGTTGGAGCAGCCTGCGCAGCAGGTCAAGGAGTTTTTCCATGGCAAGGGCGCCGACGTGGTCGCCGAGTTCGCTGGGACGGCAGCAGCGGCTCAACAGGCAATCCAGATGGCTCGGCGCGGGGGACGCATCGTGCTGGCCGGTGCTACTTCGCCCGGCAAAGAGCTGCAGATTGACCTGAGCGTGATCGTTCGCGGTCACCTCGACATCTTCGGCTCCGTGGCTAACCCGAAGTGGATCTGCCGGCGCGGCCTGGAGATGCTGTCTCGAGGCCACGTCGATGTGGGGCCGCTCGTCACTCACCACTTTTCCCTGGAGCAGTTCGGTGAGGCGCTGGAGACATTCAGGCAGCGCAAAGGGGGCGCCTATCGGGTCATGCTCCATCCCAACGACTAGAACGGGGAGACGGGGCGAGCGGGAGACGGGTGAGATGTGCAAAGAACCCAGAACCCAGAACCCAGAACCCAGATCTCATCTCCCGATACGCATTACTCATCAGTGATCGCTAGACGACGGAGAGCACTATATGAAGATCATCGACATCACCCAGCCCTGGACCCACACCATGCCGACGTGGCCCACATTCGCGGGCGTCGAGTGCACACCCATTACCACCCACGCCCGGGATGGCAAGAGCAGCCTGCTCCTGAAGCTCAACATGCACACTGGCACGCACATCGACGCTCCAAGCCACTACTGCGAGACTGGGCGCCACCTTGGAGAAGTCGGCCTGGACGAACTGTACGGGACGGGCCTCGTCATCGACGTGAGCAAGTACTCGAGTCCCTACTCCGTGGTTACCCTGGACCAGATGCTGGATGCAGCTCCCGAGCCGATCCGTGAGCGGGACATCGTGATCCTGTACACCGGCTGGTGGCGCTATGGCTGGCCATACGAAGATGCCGACGAGGTGACCTTCTTCGACAAGCACCCCGGCCCGGATCCGAGAATCGCCGACTACTTTGTCGAGAAGAAGATCAAGTGGTTCGGGATTGACACTCCCGCCATCGACGCGCCCATGTGGCTCAAGATCAGGGGCTTGCGGCCCGACCTGGTGAAGGAGTGCGAAGAGATTCGTGGGATGCCGATCGAAGAGGCGTTCCCCATGAAGTACATGGAGTACGTCCACTACAAATTGGCCCGAAACGACATACTCGCTGTCGAGATTTTCGGCAAGGAGCTGGCGGAGGTGAAGAACCGCCGGGTTACCCTCGGCGCTTTCCCCTGGAGATGGGTCGGCGGCGAAGGGTGCGTCTGCCGCTGCGCTGCGTTCGTGGACGAGTGAGATGTGTCATAACCACAGAGACACTGGAGAACACGGAGACACACGGCGGCTTCTCCATGGCCTCTGCGTCTCTGTGGTGAGCTAGTCCCAGTGGCGTCGCTCGAGGCGGTCAGAGGCGTGCAGCGGCTAGAACTTGCCGTTCCAGATGGCCAGAAGTACTCATGCCGGATGTGCGGTGGATGCTGCCGATGGTGGCGGATCGAGGTCACGCCCGCGGAGAGGGACCGTCTTCTGGCGCACGACTGGGCGTCCGAGAGTCCAAGGCTTGAAGGCATCAAGCTGTTCGAGGAGACGAAGGCACGGGACCGATGGGAGGGACGGATCCAAACGGCCCTTCTGGACGGGCAGTGCGTTTTCCTGGAGGGGGACGGACTCTGCCTGATCCACAAAACGCTTGGTTTAGATGCCAAACCTGCCGGGTGCCGGCGCTTTCCGGTAAGGCTGGCCGTGACGCCAGGGGGGATTCTGATGGGGGCGGACTACGCCTGCCAGGCGGTGATTCTGAACCTCGGCGAGCCCTTCGAGGAGTTGGCAGGGGGCATCAGGGAGCAGTTGGCCTGGCGAGGGCTGGGAATGGCTCAGACCTCCGCGACCGAGATCGAATCGGCGCTGATCCCCGGGATGGCACTGCCATGGCCTGCCTACATGGAGGTTGAGTCCGCGTTGCTGGAAATACTGGGCAAGGCGGGGTACCTCGTGACAACCAGGCTGGCCGCGGCTGGCGAGTTGTTGTCGGCCATGGCGATCGACTGGAGCGGCCGGCGCGTCGTGGAGAGGGACGACGCTCAGAAATGGTTGAGCAAAGAGAGGGGTCGCGACTATTCCAGACCGTTCTTGGCAGCGAAAGCGTCTCACTCTCCAGTGTCGCTGGCTGTTTCCAGTCTCGCCCCGGCGATAGGCAACCTGGAGGTCCCGCATTCCCCCGCGTCTCCCATGGGCTCGGCAGCAATCGGATACGCCATGGCGGTGGCAGCGGAGGAGGGGGTGCTCTATCTCTCCACTCTGGACGCAACGGTTGACCTGAGTGCCGCGGGGCGGGTCGCCTGCGATATGGATGACGCTAAATTCGACGACTATCTGCGTCGTTTCTTAGGCAGCTACGTCATGCGGAAATCGCTTCTGGACAGCCCCGATTTAAAAGCAGGGTGGGAGTACCTCGTGACCTGTTTCAACCTGGTTCAGTGGTATGCCAGAGCGTCAGCCTCCCTGGCTGAAAGGCATCAGGTCGGGCTGGACGATTTGATAGCAGGCATACAGGTGGTCGAGAAGGCGTACGTGCCGTGACGTGCGTTGAATCCGGTGCGAAGAGAACCATGGAGGCACGGAGACTCCTCAGCGAATCTCCGTGCTCTCCGTGTCTCCGTGGTTCAGTTGGCTTAACGACAGGGGAGTAGGATCGTGGAAGAGGTCGCCCTGGTCCGCAGAAAGATCGAGGCGTTCCTGATAGCTCGGGCGCTGAGGGACGACGAGTTCAGGCAGATGCTGATCGCAGACCCTAAAGCTGCCCTGGAGGCTGAGATGTCCCGGCTGCGGGTCGACATAAAGCTTCCACGGAATCTCAAGGTGGAGGTGCTGCAGGAGACGCCGGACACCTTATACCTGGTACTCCCTCCCGATCTCACGGCGCCTGGCGGGGAACCGTCGGAGGAGTTCTTTCTAGACGCGGTCCGGGGCTTGGACCTGAACGGCAAATAGCTCGTTGGAGTGGGAGTTGACCATGAAGGTCATGGTGCCTGATTACCTGGCAGAGAGCCTTCTGCCTCAACTGCGGAGGGCGGATCCGGCTATCGATTTGTCGCCGATCTCGGCTGAGGGCCGGTATGAGGGAGGCCTGGAGGATCTGGAGGTTCTATTCAAGTTCTATCCGGATGCGCGGTTTCCCACCGTATTCGGGGCAGAGGTGTTGAGGGACATTCTGGCCGGGGCGCACCGGCTTCGCTGGATTCACAGCGGCAAGGCCGGCGTGGAAGACCTGCTGATTCCGGAACTGGTTGGCAGCGATATAGTGCTCACAAACGGCGCAGGCGGGCCCAGGAGGGCCATCGCGGAGACAGTGCTCGCGTACATCCTGGCCGATGTAAAGGCCGTACAAGCTCACTGGGATTATCAGAAGGCCGGCGCCTGGAGGCACCTTTCTCACCGTGAGCTACCGGGCCTGACGGTGGCAGTTCTGGGGCTCGGACGAATCGGCGTGGAGATAGCACGGCTGTGCAAAGCCCTCGATCTCCGGGTCATTGGGACCAAGCGTACGGTGGGCGGTGAGCCGATTCCCTGGGTGGACGAGGTTCTTCCATCCAGCCGCCAGGAGGAGTGTGTCGCCGCTGCCGATTACGTGGTCGTGGCCGCGGCTCTGACACCGGAGAGCCGCGGTATGGTGGGCGCTTCAACATTCAACGCCATGAAGAGGGACGCCGTTCTGATCAACGTGGCGCGCGGAGCAATCGTGGACGAGAGGGCGTTGGTGGAGGCGATGCAGGCGGGTGAAATCCGAGGAGCCTGTCTCGACGTCTTCGAACAGGAACCGCTTCCGTCGGACCACCCGTTCTATACCCTTCCGGGCGTGGTCGTTACGCCGCACAACTCACCGGATTCCCAGAGCGTGATGGCCCACATGGTGGGGATCTTCGTGGAAAATTTCCGGCACTTTTGCGCTGGTGAGCCCCTGTTGAACGTCGTGAACAAGCAGGCAGGATACTGAATAGCCGTGTTGTCCGGAGCGATGCCGGGAGCTTGACGGACGGAGCTTTCGGAGCTTGAAGTCGTATGAGCCACTGGAGGAGGTGATGCTCGCCACATAGAAAGCTTCTCCGGATCCCAAATTGCCAGAAAGTGAGCCTCTGTCGCCGGAGCAGCGTGGCTCCGAGGGTTCAGTGAAGGAGGAGAAATGAAGCATCTGGTCGTCTATCTCGTGGCTGTACTCGCTGCGCTGTCCGTCGTTGCTGGTTGCTCGCAGGCTGCACCCGCGGCCCCTACCCAGGCTCCCAAGGCCGCCGCGCCTACCAGTGCAGCGGCTCCGTCCGCTCCCGTGGCCGCTCAACCGACCGCTGCCCCTGCGGCAGCCCAACCCACCGCTGCCCCCGCGGCGGCGCCGGCCAAGAAGGTCGATTTCCCGCAGAAGGGGAAGACAATCACCATCATCTGCCTAATGAACGCGGGCGGGTCCATGGACCTCGCCGACAGGGTGATGGCCGACATGTTGACCAAGGAGCTGGGGGTGCCGGTCCAGGTCGTGGACAAGCCAGGCGCAGGAGGGCAGGTCGGCCTGACTGAGTTGGTCCAGTCTAAGCCCGATGGCTACACCATCGCCAACAACGCACTCCCTGCGACTCCGGTGATGTATCTGGACCCCGACCGCAAGGCGACCTTCACTCACGCCAGTTTTGTGAACCTCGGCATGGAGAACACCGAGCCGGTGTCCATCGCTGTCCAGAGCGATAGCCCCTGGAAGACCGTCCAGGACTTCTTAGCCGCCGTCAAAGCCAAACCAAACGGCATCAAGGCATCGGTGTCCGGCGTTCTTGTCACTCCACACCTCGGAGCGCTCGAGTTCATGAGGGTTACCGGGACCAAGATGTCGGTGGTCCACTTCGATAGTGGCCCCCCAGCGCTCGCAGCCATGCTGGGCGGTCACACTGACGTAGACTTCGACTTCCCCGGCACCCTGGCATCCACCGTCAAGGGAGGGAAGGCGAAGATCCTTGCCATCATGGACAAGGCACCCTACAAGATCCTACCGGATATCCCAACCCTCCCATCGATGGGCATAGATGCCACTATGACCGTGACAAGGGGTTACGTTGCCCCGAAGGGCACCCCGCCAGAGGTGGCGGACGTCCTGATTTCTGCCATCAAGAAGGTCGACACCAGCCCCGAGTATGCGCAGAAGCTGGCTTCCATGAACATCGAGGCTCGGTACATGGACCCGGCCTCCGGGGACGCCTTGTGGACCCAGCAAGAGGGTCAAATGAAGCAACTGATCGAAATCGGTAAGGCCCAGATGAAAGAGGGCGGCCAATAGCCGCAAACTCGTCAGTTGGATAGGCGCGAGGGGGTTCCCCTGTGGAGAATCCCCTCCCCCGCCTCGACATGCGCAAGGCGCCGCGTCGACACACGATTCGAGAGACGATCTGACGCCCTGAGCCTTGACAATGGGGGCTGCTCGTTGATATACTGCGGCAGCAAACGATTTCAGAATACGTTTGCAGCTTCTTTATCTGTCAGCGGCCCGTTTCGTCGACCCGTTGGCTTCAGCGACAGTTCCTACC
>JAJYKO010000432.1 GCA_021788565.1 Chloroflexota bacterium | reverse complement strand
AACAGGTGGCGATGGCTTTTCACCCTGGGAGGGATTCTCGGAGGAATTCTCTCCACCTCCATTAGGGGAGGGCGGGGACAGGGCGGATCGTCCATCTGCCGGTGCCAGAAGTGCGGATACACCATGACTCATGTTAAGGGAATTCCATGCTCGGCCGCCGAGTGCCCGAGGTGCTCGGCCCCGATGCGTGGGGAGAACTGCTGAGAGAAGAAGGAGTTGGTACTGTGAGAATCGCAGTGAGTGCAACTGGAAATGGGCTGGACGCGCTGTTCAGCCCGCTGTTCGGGCGCTGCCCGGTCTTTGTGATAGTCGATACGGACACCATGGCGTCCGAGTCCATCCCCAACGGGGGGCTTTCGGCGGCCGGTGGAGCGGGGATTCAGGCATCCCAGGACGTGGCGAACCGCGGCGCAAAAGCGGTAGTTACCGGTAGCGTGGGGCCCAATGCCTATGAGGTCCTCGCCGCCGCGGGGATCGCTGTTTATACCTTCCCCGTCGGAACCGTCCGTCAGGCTGTGGAAGCCTTCAAGGAAAGCAAGCTTGAACAGGTCAGCAACCCCAATGGGCCAGCGCACGCCGGTATGGGTGCGATGCGCGGCCCAGGTCACGGCGCGGGCGGTCACGGGATGGGAGGCCGTGGCATGGGCGGACGTGGCCGGCGATGATAGTGGCGGTAGCCAGCGGCAAGGGGGGGACAGGCAAGACCACCGTGGCAACTGCTCTCGCGGTTGCGGTTGCCTCGAGAGATGGGGTCGGGTCAGCTGCTCCTCGCGTGACTGTGCAACTCCTCGACTGCGACGTGGAGGAGCCCAACGCTCATCTTTTTCTGAAGCCCGTGATCCGGAAGCGAGAGGGCGTCGGCATTCTCACGCCTGTCGTCGACCAGGACAGATGTACCGGCTGCCGGCGCTGCGCCGAGGTGTGCGCCTACCATGCCATAGCCGTTCTGGGAAAGGAGGTGCTGGTCTTCGACGAGCTGTGCCACGGCTGTGGGAGCTGCACCTTCAACTGTCCCGAGCAGGCCATCCACGAGGAGCTGAGGGTCACCGGCCACGTGGAGAGGGGACGGGCAGGCGAAATAGCGTTCGCCGGTGGGGTCCTCAACGAAGGGGAAGCCATGGCGGTGCCGGTGATCCGCAAGTTGAAGGAAGAGGTCGTGAAGGACTCCGGAGACAGCTTGATGATTCTCGACGCCCCTCCCGGCACCTCCTGCCCCGTGGTTGAGAGCCTCCGCGGTGCGGACTACGCCCTCATGGTGACCGAGCCTACCCCCTTCGGCCTGCACGACTTGAGGCTGGCGGTGGAGGTTTCCAAGCACGAGCTCGGCCTGCCGACCGGCGTAGTCATCAATCGGGATGGGGTTGGCAACAGCGAGGTGGAGGATTACTGCCGGCAGGAGGCCATTCCTGTCCTGCTTCGCATCCCTCTGGATCGGCGCATCGCCGAAGCATCTTCTGAAGGGATCCCGCTGCCCATCGCTCTACCCGAGTACAAGGACAGGTTCCTGGCCCTCTATCGGCACCTCCTGGAGGAGGTACACCCATGAAGCAGGTAGTCGTGTTAAGTGGAAAGGGGGGCACGGGAAAGACTACCGTCTCGGCTGCCCTCGCCCACCTGGCCTCGCGGGACTCCCGTATCGTGATGGCCGACGCGGACGTAGACGCTGCCAACCTGGAGCTAGTGCTCTCCGCGAAGCAGCGCGAGAGTCACGACTTTCTGGGTGAGAAGGTCGCGGTGATCGACCAGGCGAACTGCATGGGCTGCGGGGCGTGCGAGGATGCCTGCCGCTTCGAGGCCATCCTTCCCAGCGGTGGGGAGTTCAGGACGGACCCTTTCAGGATCGACGCGGGGGCGTGCGAGGGGTGCGCTGCCTGCGCTTACCGCTGTCCGACCGGTGCTATTCGGATGGTTGACCGGCTGGCCGGACGGTGGTTCGTCTCGGAGAGCCGCTTCGGCCCCCTCGTGCATGCCCACCTCTTCGCGGGACAGGAGAATTCGGGCAAACTGGTGACCACCGTCAAGCAGCGCGCCCGGGATCTGGCCGCGGAATTGGGGAGCGATCTCCTGATCGTCGACGGCCCCCCGGGCATAGGTTGCCCAGTCATCGCGGCCAGCTCCGGGGCGGACCTTGCGCTCCTGGTGGTTGAGCCCACGGTGGCGGGGGTACACGACCTGGAAAGGATCCTTGCGACCACCCGACACTTCAAGCTGCCGGCCGTGGTTGCAATCAACAAGACAGACGTCAATCCCAGTCGCTCCAAAGCGATCCAGCACTTCTGCGAAACCGAGTTGGTGCCGGTTGTCGGGCGCATCCCCTTTGACACGGCCGCGACGACCGCGATGGTTGCGGGTAGGGCGGTCACCGAGCAGGGCGGCAGCCGGCTGGCAGATTCGCTGGAGCGGCTCTGGGAAGGCCTGCAGATTCAGATAAGGGGACAGAAAGAGGTCAGTCATGCCTAAACCAAAGCCAGGATGAAACCCGCGGGGTCTCGGGGATCACGGCGCCAGTCCAGGATTAGGCGCCAAAGACCCCGCGGGTTTGGTCGCCGCTTTACTTTAGTGCGGAGCCTGACTGAGAACAACGGAAATGAAAGGGTTCGGGAAAATGACCGTGATCACCATCAACGCCGAGAGCTGCGAGGGCTGTGGCGACTGTGTGGAGACGTGCGTAGCGGAGATGTTCGAGGTGAAGGGCGGCAAGTCCGTGGTGGTGGGGGACCAGCGCGACTGTCTCACCTGCGAGGCCTGCGTTAATGTCTGCCGGACTGAGAGCATAGCGGTGACTGAGATGTAATAGAGCGTTGGCGGCAACATGTCCACCGCTCGCTGGTTCCGGGTGAACGGTATATCGATTGGGGAGGGAAGGAATGAGCGAACCCTTGTCCAGTACCGAGCCAGGTACGAGGCGGGCGAGTCGGTGCTCAAGGGCGCTCGAATCGTCGCTACACATCGTTTCCGTGATCGTGATCGCGAGGGAGAATCGGAGTTAGCCAAACTCACTAGGGATCTCCGGCTGCTAAGCGAGCCGGTGCTAATGGAAGGTGGTCACATCGCGACGAGGACCGCATACAGGTATGTGGTGCTGGCCGAACTGGATGGCGCTTATTGAGTCGAGCGGTTCAGGGCGTCTGACTCGCCCTTGATCTTTGGCCCAAATGAGCGTACCCTCAGTAGTGACGTCAGTCAGCGTTGACTGCGTTATTCAGTGTTGATTTGGAGGTGCAACGATGTACCGCGACGACGATTTCTCCACCGGCCAGGATCTCCTTGAGTTCACCAGATACCACCTCGGGCTAGTAAGCGCCCTGTTGGGAGTCATGACATGTGCCACGGCAACTGTCCTGTTCTCCCCTGAGGGCGCCACGGTATGGGCGGCAGCCCTGGCACTCACCGTCCTACTTGCGACGCTGACTGCCGCATGCATATGGGGAGTTCTCACGTGGAGACAGCCGCAGGCGGAGTCGGATGATGCCGTTCTGGTGGAAGGGCTTGCCTCGGGGCTACCCACGGTGGGCGCGAGGGTGAACACACCTCGTACTCGGGGTCACGCGGCCTGACCCTACCAGCCAGAAGGAATATTATTGTTCCCCGCGGCCAGACAACGCCGTCCGCCCGGGCTTCGTGGCCCGGGCGGACGGCGTCGACGGTCACGGCGTGCTTGCCCCTCTCCAGGTCGGCGCTCTTGGCCGGGGCGATCATGCCGATCTTGACCGCCGAACAGTTGTGCTGACCGGCGCGTGGATTTGAACCGCCGGCCTCAGCGCACGGAATGGCACATCAGGGCATCAAGGCAGCTACCGCCTCGTTCCAAGTGCGCCTCACGAATTGGATGGCTGCCTCCACGCCCGCCCTGCCCTGGCCCGACGCCTCCTCCAGACAAATCCATCCATCCCAGCCAGAACGTACCAGCCTCTCGAAGAGGGCCGAGTAAGGCGTAACGCCAGTGCCGAGCAACACGTGGCGTAGTTGGCCGCGCGATGCCGTATCCGAGGCGTGGACACTCACCACTCGGTCGATGACGGCTTCGAGCAGTTCCAGCGGGTTCTCAGCAAAGGCGGCCGCGTTGCCCACGTCGAAGTTGATCCCAATGCCGCTGCCCGCGACCCCACGAGCGATCTCGAGAAAGATTGCGGGAGGCTGTGAGAAGTCGGTGTAGGTCCAGGCCCCAGGCTTGGCATGGTTCTCGTAGACCAGGGTCACTCCCGAGCCGCGCGTTGCCTCGGCCAGCCGTACTAGCCCCTCAATGGCCCAGGCTGTCCCGTCGGCGCGGCGGGTCTCCGGATGCGCCTGTCCGGCGGTCACACGCACCATCCGCGCACCCAGCCCTGCCGCGACGCCGACTACCTCCTGGGCCCGGGCGAGTTCTCGCTGCCGAACCGCTGGATCGGGATGAGTGAAGTCGGGGTAACTGGTGATCATGGCTACGCTCGTGCCGGCTGCCTCGATGTCACGCCGCAGCCGTCGCATCGAGGTGGGGGAGGGATCGGGCACGAAGAGGATGCTGAGGTCGATCGCATCGAGTTCCAGCTCGGCTCCCATTTGCGCCCATTCCGCCACGCTCATGCGGCCCTCAATGATGTCGGTGAAGAAAGAAACCGGCAGGCAGCTCAGTTGCATTATGGCTCCTCCAGTAAGGACGTCTCGTAGAGATCAAGCCAGGGAAGACGCTTGTCATCGCCGAGCTCCGTGATTTCGATGTACGTTTCTTCGGACGCGGTCCCCATCATTGGACGAGGTGCCTCTCTCAGGGCCGCGGAGTCGGAGTGACGTCGCTGGCACCCGGGGACTCGACGATGGTGACGATAGGGGCTGTGCCGACCAGATCCCCCACACTGGCGTTTACAGCGGTGACCACCCCGTCGAAGGGCGCCGTGAGGGTGGCGTTCTTCAGGTTCAATTTGGCTTGATCCACGGCCGCCTGGGCCTGCTTGACCTGCTGGCCGGCGAGGGCCAGGTTCGCGGCCAGGGTGGCCCCGGACCTCGCATCCAGATTGGACTGGGCCTGGGCGAGAGCATTTGCAGCGGCCGAGATCTCGGCCGCTGTGGGCCCGCTGGTGTCGGCGCTAAGCTTCGCCCTGGCGGCCGCCAGCTGCTTGGTCGCGTCGGCGACCGCCGCCTGTGCCTGGGTAACGTTGCCGTCGGCGGGGACTGCCTTCACCTGGTCGTAGCTGGCTTGAGCGGAGGCCAGGTTCGACTTGGCTTGATCGAGGGCCTTCTGGGCGCTGTCTACGTCGGCGGCCGGCGGACCCTGCTTGATCGCGTTGAGCTTCGCCACCGCGGCGTCGTAGCTGGATTGAGCGGCGTCCACCGCGCTCTGGGCCGCCTGCAGATCCGACGGCGAGGGTCCGGACGTCATCTGATTCAGCCTGGTGACTTCAGCGTTGTAGGCGGCCTGTGCCGATTGCAGCAGCTGCTGAGCCTGGGAGTTGCTGGTGACGGTGATGCTCGTCGGGTCGGGGGTCGCGCCATTCTGCCACGCCTGCACCTCGTCCTGGACGGCGATGAGGTTCGAGTAGGCCTGGGCGACGGCCGCCTGCTGCGCCGCAACGTTCGCCGCTGGCGGTCCTGCCTTGATCTCCGCTAGCGTTGCCTGGGCGGTCTTGAGGTTGGAAGCGGCGGTATCGACGGCCGCCTGGGCAACCGCCAGGTCGGCGGAGTTGTAGGGGTTCTTCACCGCGTCCAGCCTGGCCTGGGCCGAGGCGACGGCTGCCTGCGCCTGATTCACAGCA
>JAJYKO010000431.1 GCA_021788565.1 Chloroflexota bacterium | reverse complement strand
CTCCCTGTAACGGCCTCGGTAGGTGCAGCGGTCCGCCCACTTCTTCCAGTACTGCTGGGTTTTTTCCAGCTCTTCCGCGTGGCTTCCATTCTTGAGCTGGGCGTGAGCCTCCTCCTGCGACTCGGTATAGGAGAGAACCACCCAGTAGCGCTTGCCTGTCCCAACCTTCAAGGATCCGCTTACCGAGCCGTCTCGACCTTCCTCGAACGAAACGTCCGGACAGGAGAGCGTGAGGAAGCTGTTCCCAGCGTGGGCAACGATCCCCGCCGAGACCGCCTCGATTTCCGTCTTGTCCCTGGCGTAGTTAAAGGTCGGCTTGAAGGTGACCCGCAGGTCAACCTCACCGGCCAGACCCTCCACCAGCCTGACGATCCGGCGCGAGGTGCTGACGTCATAGCCCCTGTGGCTGGCCTTTCGGCGGAAGACCGGCATGAAGTCGGTGACCCGAGCCTTGCCGGAGCTGGTGCGAAAGGTGGTCTCCAGGATGTTCGTGGACTCCCGGTATCGTCTGGCGGTGGAGCGTGGTCCTGCCGGCTCGATACTCATGTACCCGCCCTTGTCTGAGTCCAGCACCCTGCAGAACACGGCTGGAGCATCGAACCTGTCAGGACAGTACCAATCGATCGACCCGTCGCAGGAAACCAGGGCAGCGGTGTGGCTGTCCCCGATCAGGGCGTACGCGGAGATAGGGGCATAGTGCCCGGCTGAGGACTTCTTACATGTCATAACTCTCTACCTGTGCCATCGTGATGGGCGCGCACCTCTTCCGGTTGGACCTCCAGCCGCGCGGTGTCTCGGTCGTGGACGTATCCGGCACTCCAGTCCAGGGAGGTGCTGAGCCGGTCCCTGTAGCTCGGGATCTTGGCGAGGTGGACCAGGTGCCAGGCCACGGCCCCGGGCAGCCCGTTGAGTACGAAGCGACCGAACTGCGCGATTCCTCGACTCCTACCCAACGACACCAGCGTGCCGAGGCTGTGGAAATGGAATGGAAGCTGGGGGCGGCCTTCGAAGGCGCGGGCTATGTTCTCCGCCGCGGCGCGTCCCTCCTGAACGGCCGATTCTGCCAGCAGGGGAACGGATGAGTGCCGGTCTGGGTCCTCCACATGCGCGCAATCCCCCACGGCGTACACCCCGGGGCGTCCCTTCACCTGCAGGTAGCTATCCACCGCCAGACTGCCGCCCTTGCCGTGATCAGTGCTCATCGACGACACAACCTCAGGCGCTTTCACTCCGGTTGCCCAGATGATGGTTCTAGCTTCGACGGTGCGTCCGTCGGACGCAGTCACTCTCCCCGCTCCAACCTCCTTCGCCTCGGTGCTCAGCCACACCTCCACGCCAAGCTTCCTCAGCCGGTCGAGAGCTACGGAGGCGGCCGGATCCTTCATGTGCCCCAGCAGCTTGTCCGCTGCTTCGATCACGACGATCCGGTGCTCCGCCAGGGCGATGTTCGGGTAGAAGTCGGGCAGCGTATGGCGAAGCAGCTCGGACAGCGCCGCGGCCGTTTCCACTCCGGTGGCCCCGCCCCCAACTACGACGAAGGTCAACAGTGACCTGCGCTCCTCCTCGTCGGACGATTTCGCGCCGCGCTCGAGGGCGTCCAATATCTGGTTGCGGATTGCCAGCCCATCCTCGACGGTCTTCAGCGGCATGGCGTGCTCCTGGGCGGACTTGTTGTCGAAGAAGTCGGTGGTGCTACCCAGCGCGATCACGAGGTAGTCGTAAGACACGTCGGCACTGTCCCGCAGTTCCACCCTTCGGGCGTCGAAGTCCACTCCGCTCACGATCCCCGCCTGGAAGGTGATCCCCTCGTCGTCGGTGAAATGGCGCAGAGGGTAGGTGATGCTGTACGGATCGACCCCGCAGGCGGCAACCTGGAACAGCAGCGGGGTGAACAGCTGGTAGTTGTGGCGATCGATCAGCAGGACCTCGCAGCCCCCTGCCAACCTCTGCTGGAGCACACGCGCCGCCGTCAGTCCGGCGAACCCCCCTCCCAGGACCACGACACGAGGCCGCCGGCCCTGTGGTTGGGCCTCGCGCGGTTGAGAAGGCGGTCGCCTGGCCGCCCTGAATGCCGAGAAGATGCCAATGCCTGTGATGATCCCGAGTAGCCACGCCCTGGGATCCGTCAATACGTCGCGCGGGTTTCTATCCACGACAGCCTCCATTCCCTGAGGAACCGGGAGGGATTCTGAGGAACCGGGAGGGCGCGTGAGCGGGACGCTGCGCCCGCTCGCGTCCCGTGCTCGCTCGCCTGGAGTCTGGCCCTCCCGGACCTTGTCCCGTTGGCGCGTTCCCCCGAAATATGCTCACCAGCACCGGCTCCTCACCCGGGTTAAGTTAGAGCAATTAGCAGACGGCGGACCAGCCAGTCCTGTGGCCGGCATGGTTCAGCGTTGGGGTCGCAGTGCCGCTGAGGGCTCGGGAGGACGATGGGAGGGCGAAGCTCCTGCTGAGCCGCCAGTTTCCTACCGACGTGGCGGCTCGCCGGGACGTGAGGCGAGCGAGCGCAGCGTCCCGCTCACGCGCCCTCCCCGACTGTAACCCCATCTGCCCTCCCTCCTGAACCATTCCCTGTGGCCGGCCTGCAACCCCCAGGGCTCCCCACTCTTGTGGCGCCGCTTTCCCAGGGCGGCGGCCCTGGGCTATCCTGGGCCGCCCCTTCGGGGCTCTGGCTTTCCATCCCTCCATCGCCTGCTCTAAGCGCATACTAGAGTGAAGCGGCGACCAAACCCGCGGGGTCTTTGGCTCGCGGCCTTGTACCGACGTGCCTTGATCCCCAGAGACCCCGCGGGTTTCACCTTGGCTTTGGTTTAGGAGTGACTATCGACACTTGTAGGGGCGGCCGTCCCTGGCCGCCCGCCGGCCCCTACAGGCGCTGGTAGGGACTCGAAATCACGCCGGCCCTGGCACCTGCTCACGGTTGGGCGCATGGACGGACGGCCGCCCTACCCCCTGTCCTGCTCCCACCGTGCTTCGGAATCGGCCGGGCGTAGCCACTACTGAAATATCCACCCGAAGACCGCCAGAAACTCCCGAAGACGGCTGGGCTGCTCGCGTTCAGGGCTCAACGGCGGGTATTTTCTCATCTTCTTACCTCCGCCGTCGCACGCGTCCGCTCCCGCAGTTCGCCCCTGGGTCTCGCCCGCGACAGCCAGTCCGCGGTGCGAGCGGCCAGCGAAGATATGGTTAGGGCCGGGTTGGACGCCCCCTGGGCCGGCAAGAGGCTGCCGTCGGCGATGAACAGGTTCGGCACGTCCCAACTCCTGCCCCATCGATCCACTACCGATTCCGAGGGCGTGAACCCCATGCTGCAGCTCCCGACCAGATGGTTGTAGCCCCGCACGAAGTAGTTCCTCGGGTCGGTCTCGTAGAACTCCTCGCTGCACGCGCAGGCTGGCGGAGCCTTGTACTGGCGGATCGGCTCCTCGTATAGCCCCCACACCTCCGGTCCGGCCTGGGCCATCAAGTCCTTTCCCACGAGGCCGCTGGAGTTGGCGAGGCCGTCGGGGAAACGGCCGGATACCACCACGACCTTCGCTTTCTGCTTGTCTTCGATGACCTGCCCATTGTCGAGCGTCCGAAAGTAGCGGACGCCGGTTGCCCGACCCTCAGAGTCCACGAGGATCACCACGGCCATGGTGCGGTCGCGTACTTCGACCCCGTGCTGGACAGCATCTGGAATGTGGCTAACCATTATCGAACTCTTGGCGCCCACCTTGCAACGGAGCAGGCAGAAGCCACCACCGGGATGGCAGGTTTGACGCACCCCTCTACCAGCTTCTGCCCGGCGGTGCCCGCCTCGAGTGGTGCATAGGGATATCCGTGGTGCTCCCTCTCCCGCCCGCGCGGCCTCTCGACGGGGATTTGGAACCCCATGTCCGCCGTCAGCTCCGCGTGCCCGCTCGGTCTTCTTTTACTGCGCTCGATCAGCCGGAACCTGTCGCTTGATTCGTGCACTTCCCACGGTTCCGGTGCCCCATGGTTGAGAGCGAAGTACCATCGTGGATAGGCCAGTCCGCCGAACCCGATCTCGTCCCACGCCTACGGGTGCGCGTACTAAACCAAAGCCAGGATGAAACCCGCGGAGTCTCGGGGATCACGTCGCGCCAGTTCAGGATCAGGGGCCAAAGACCCCGCAGGTTTGGTCGCCGCTTTGCTTGAGGTACCCGTGATCTGCCGAAGCGCGGTGAAGATCCACCACCGTTGAGCCGGCGTCCACCTCAGCCAGTTGCTGAACGCGCCCCGGTGGCGCTCCCATGTTAGCGGGCTGCCGCCGCCGAGACGTTTTGATGCCTCTCATTGGGAACGCTGCTCGGTGGCGGAGGCCCTTCAGCTTTCCCCCGGTTGTATCGGGCACCCTGCGAGAGTCGCCCAAACACGATTGCTCCCAGAGCGACGAACACCGCCAACCCGAACACCTCTGCCCCTATTTCCAGCGCCGTTTCTGGCTCCTGAAGCCTGTCCCTCATCCCCGAACCCTCCATCTCTCGGCATGGTTCAGTGTTGGGGTCGCAGTCCGGGGGAAGGCGAGGGGAGGGCGAAGCTCCTGCTGAGCCGCCTGTTTCCTACCGGCGTGGCGGCTCGCCGGGACGTGAGGCGAGCGAGCGCAGCCTCACGCGCCCTCCCAGATTGCCATCCCATCCAGGTGTTCTGGTGAACCATGCTCATCTCTCCGTTCGGGGGCACAGGTCGTGCACCGGCCTGAACCAGGAAGCCCGAAGACAAAGGGAGGTCGTCCACGTGAGCGATACGGTCAGCGGCAGATGGTCACATCCAGCGTTAGGCCAGTACGGTGAAGCGCACGCCCTGGAGACCGAACTCCGGAGCAAGGTCCGCGGCGAGGTGCGGTTCGACGACGGCACAAGGGCGCTCTACTCCACCGACGCATCCAACTATCGCCAAATCCCGATCGGCGTCGTGATTCCGCGAGACGTGGAAGACGTGGTGCAGACGGTCGCCCTTGCCAGGCAGTACGGCGTGCCGCTGCTCCCGCGTGGCGGCGGAACCGCGCTGGCAGGCCAGAGCTGCAACGTTGCGCTGCTGGTGGACATGTCCAAGTACATGAACCGCGTGCTTTCCATCGATGCCGACGGAAGAACGGCGCGGATTCAACCTGGAACCATCCTGGATGTTTTGCGCAACGCTGCCGAAGAGCACCACCTCACCTTCGGTCCGGACCCCGCGACCCACGACCGCTGCACCCTCGGCGGCATGATCGGCAACAACTCGTGCGGCGTTCACTCCATCATGGCCGGCATGACCAGCGAGAACGTGGAAGAGCTGGATGTCCTGACCTACGACGGACTTCGCATGCGGGTGGGCGCGACGAGCGAGGAAGAACTTGCGCGGATCATCAGGGAGGGCGGCAGGCGCGGCGAGATCTACGGGGGGCTGAAGGCGATCGCCGACAGACACGCCGACCTGATCCGAGCCCGCTATCCGGACATCCCGCGCCGCGTTTCGGGCTACAACCTCGTGGACCTGCTACCTGAACGGGGCTTCAACGTCGCGCGGGCGCTGGTCGGCTCCGAGGGAACCTGCGTCACCGTGCTGGAGGCGAAGGTCCGTATCGTCCACAGCCCGCCCGCTCGGTCGCTCGTCGTGCTCGGCTACCCCGACGCCTATCACGCGGCGGACCACGTGCCGGAGATCATGACCCACGGCCCCGTGGGCCTGGAGGGGTTCGACGACGTGGTCATCGACTATATGAAGGCGAAGAAGCTCAACCTGG
>JAJYKO010000430.1 GCA_021788565.1 Chloroflexota bacterium | reverse complement strand
CCTCGTATATCTTCTCGTGCATGCGCGGCGGGTTCTCGAGGGCTTCGTAGAAAGCCCTGGCATCTCGCTCAGACAGCTCTATCACCTCGAAGCCACGAATAACATCGACCGCCTTATCCAGGGCACTCGAGAGCATGAAATCGGTAACCGTGCGTCCACTCAGCTCGGCAGCCCGCTGGATCAACTCCTTCTGTTTCTCGGTAGCCCGCGCTCCCAGCCGCTCTGTCCGCAGCCCCGAGTGCATTTCGTCATCTCTCTCGGTCTTCACCGCTCTCCGGCCCCTCTTCTCGACCCTGGCAACAGCCATCCCAGTACCCCCTGTCCGCCACCCCCAAAGGCATTCCATCGACTGTGTACACCCGATGGACGTACGCAACGCACATTCAGTGTACGTCGGATGGTTGTACGCGTCAAGATAGCGGAGGAGCGTTATAGTTCAGACCCTCGGACATCAGCGGCAGCTGACGCAGGCCGGGGGTGGGCTCCAGGCGGGAGACGCGTAGGCCTAGCAGCCGGAGCGGCTCGGGCCGCGGCGCCCACCACTGGCGCATCAGGGCGGCGGCAGCCTCGGCCAGCGGCTCCAGCTCGTCCGTGGGCACTCCGAGGCTCAGGCTGCGGGTAACGGTGCGGAAGTCGGCGTAGCGCATCTTCACTGTCACCGTTCTGGCCACCATGCCGTGTTCCCGCAGCCGGCGAGAGCAAGTGCTCGCCTGATCTCGCAACACCCCCCACAGCGCCTTACGGTTCTCCTCGTCGCGCTGGAAGGTGGTCTCGTCCGAGATAGACTTGATCTCTCGGTCCACCTCCACAAGGCTCTCGTCCATGCCACGGGCGTGCTCCTGCAGCTTCCGGACGTAGTGCCGCCCCACTATCGGGATGAGCGCGGCTGGGTCGGCGGCGGCCAGCTCCCCGATGGTGCGCACTCCTGCGAGCTCCAGCCGCTGAGCGGTCTTGGGTCCCACTCCCCACAGCTTGTCCACCGTCAATGGCGCCAGAAACGCGGCCTCCTCACCGTGAGGTACCACCACGAATCCATCCGGCTTGCCCCGGTCCGTGGCGATCTTGGCAACGAGTTTGTTGGAGGCGAGTCCGACGGAGGCCACCAGCCCGACTTCGGTGCGGATCTGATCCTTGATCTCCCTGGCCAGGGTGGTCGGGTCCTCCGCGGAGGAGAGGTCCACGAACGCCTCGTCTATGGAGATCGGCTGAACCAGGTTCGCCCGGGCCGTGACCACCCCCAGGACCCGCTGGGAGTAATCGCGATAGGTGGCGTGGCGAACCGGCAGGAAGGCGGCCTGCGGACAGCGCGCGTACGCCTCGCCGATGGGCATTGCGGAGTGGACGCCGTAGGCGCGCGCCTCGTACGAGCAGGTGGAGACGACGCCGCGCGTGCCGGGGCTGGCGCCCACGATCACCGGCTTGCCCGCGAGGGACGGGTCCAGCAGCACCTCCACGGCGGCGAACATGGCATCCAGGTCGAAGTGCAGGATGTGACGGAGGGACAAGTCTCTCACACTGCAGAGCGTACCATATGAGGGTAGACGGCCACAGCCAGCACACCGCCGAGATTTCAGGATCGGGGATCAACTAGAACAATTGTACTACGGAATCGCGCCGGTGGGAACGTAGAGTTCCTTGGCCCCAATGAGCAGCACGCCTTCTTCCTTAGCTACGGCCTCCAGCGAGGCATCGAACCTGCCGCCCGAGAACATCGCGTACCGTGGCTTCAGCTTCCATTCGTCGTGAGGAACGGCTCTGACTTTCGCCTGGAGGTCCGCCAACTCACCGAGCTTCACGGGGGAAGAAGCCCATTTGCAGGAGCCGAACAGGTACGAATAGTCCTTGAGCTTGGCCACCAGGTCTATCTCCACGTCCCCCTTTCGGCTCCACCAGCGACCCATATCCAGCGGGATCGGCAGATTGTAGCGAGCGTAGAAGCGCCTGATGTGCTGGTGAGCGACCTTCTCAAACACGAAGCGCCCCATATAGTCCGAGATGTCCGGCTCGACAAACTCCCTCCAGCTCTGCTCTGGAGGTGTGATCTGTAGGGCGCTCCGGAACCTGAACACCCACCGATACCAGGCCGAGAGCATATTGTCCGAGAGGCGGTAGATGCTGCGTCTGGCCTCTTCGCCAAACGGAGTCTCCTGCTCGATCCACCCGAGCTGCTGGAGCCGGGCGATGTAGGTCGTGATCGATTTGGACGGCACGTGCGCCTGGCTAGCTATCTTGTCGTGGACCGTGGCTCCGCCCGCGATGGCCGCGAGGATGGCGTTGAAGGTCGCGTCTTCCCTGATTTCCCGCTCCTGCCGAATCAGGATTTCGCCTTCCCGGTGGAATATCCCTGAGGGGTCGAGCATCTGCCGGGCCACGTTGTCGGCGAGGGGCTTGCGGGGGTTGAGCGCGGCGAGGTATCGGCCGCTGCCTCCGTAGATCCCGTAAGCCACCAACTTCTCTCGGTCAGAGTACCCGCCCTTCGGCAGCGCGGCGGCGGCCATGAACTGCCCGGCGTCGTAGTAGTCGAGGGGCCGAAAATGCTCGACCCAGTCGAAACGGCCGTGCAAGGGGGCGCCATAGTCGTCCAATGAGGAGAGGGTGCTCAGCTCCGAGCCGCAGAGGATCAGTCTGAGCTTCGTGTCCTGGGCGTCCCGGTCCCATATGGCCTGGAGGATGGAGGGGATAGAGGAGTCAGCGTCAGCCAAGTAACCAAACTCATCCAGCACTACCAGCAGCGGTTCACTCCTGGCCAGCTCGCAGAGGAGCCGCAGACCTGTGCGCCAGCTGTTGTAGTTCTCCAGGGTGGCGTCCTGCCGGTCGGGAAAGGACAACCGGACCTGGTCCAACAACTCGCTCAGGTTCTCAAGGGATGTAGATGACGCCGCCAGGAAATAGACATCACGCTTGCCCTTTAGGAAGTTCTGGAGAAAATAGCTCTTGCCGAGTCGGCGGCGGCCGTAGATGAGGCCGAGCGCAGGGCCGTCTTTCTCCCAGAGTTCCTGAATCTTCGCGGTCTCGCGCTCTCTGTTAATCAACCCAACCATCGATGCTCCAAGGGAGACGCAGGGGTCTCCGCGTTCCCTCAACTGCCCTGAGGAACGATCGACCTCCGCGCGAGCTACCTACACATGAGTTACCTACGCGTGTATAGGTAACTCATGTGTAGGTAAACAGGATACGGCTTTGGGGTTGCGCCGTCAATGCCCGAGCCGCGCCGGTGGCCCAAGACCAACCGGCGCTTTGCGAACCACTCTCCCGGGATCCGGCGCAAGTGCCCCTCGAAATCTCGGTGGCGGGGATAGCGTGAAGACGGTTGTCAACAGCTGGGTTGCTTGTCTATCCAGCTGTTTCACGCTTTCCCAGAGGAAGCGGATCGGGCCGGCAGGGCCGCCGGCCCCTACAAAGGGCGGAACTACTTGCTACTCCCCGGTGATGGCGCGGTAGATGCCCTCCAGCTCCTCGTCGGAGTAGAAGTGAATCACCACCCGACCGCCGCGCCGGCCGCGATGCAGCTCCACCTTGGTCCGCAACGCCTCCCGCAACCGGTCCTCCAGTTCCGCGGTCTCCACGTCCTTCGCTGCCCTGGCCTTCTGGCGGGGAGACGCGCGCCGCGCGGACTCCTCGGCGGCGCGTACGGTGAAGCTGCCCGACACCATGGCCTGCAGTAGCGCCCGCTGCTCCTCCGGAGTGGCGAGGGATAGCAGCGTGCGGGCGTGGCCTTCGGTGATCAGCCCCTGCTCCAGCGCGTCTTTCGCTTCCGGCAGCAGGTTGAGCAGCCGCAGACTGTTGGCGACCGTGCTTCGGCTCTTGCCAACCCTCTGAGCTGCTTCCTCCTGGGTGAGGCCCAGCTCCTCGATCAGTTGCTTGTAGGCGGCGGCCTCCTCCAGCGGGCCGAGGTCCTGGCGCTGGATGTTCTCCACCAGCGCCACCTCCAGCAGCTGCTGCGGGGAGGTGTCCTTCACCAGCACCGGCACGGTGGCGAGGCCCGCGAGCTTCGCCGCCCGCCAGCGGCGCTCCCCGGCAACCAGGGTGTAGGCGGAACCCGATCGGGTGACGATGAGGGGCTGGAGGATCCCGTGCCGGCGGATGGAATCGGCAAGCTCTGCCAGGGCAGCCTCGTCCATGACAGTTCTAGGCTGCTTCGGGTTCGGAGATATGGAGTTTACGTCGATATCCGCGAGGGCGCTCGCCGTCCCGCGGGGTATCAGGGCCCCCAGTCCCTTTCCGAGTCCGTGTTCCTTAGCCAATATGGTGTCCTCAGCTGTCAGCTATCAGTCGTTAGTCCTGCGTCCTGTGCGAGTTCCGGGTTCTGGGTAAGGGACCTGAGGTTCAGAACTCAGAACCCAGAACTCAGAACCCCGTCACTTCGCCCCCAGTAGTGTATCCTCTCCGCCACTTCTCGGGCCAGGGCCGCGTAGGCCAGTGCGCCCCTGGAGGCGGGCTCGTACTCCATGATCGTCTTTCCGTAGCTGGGCGCCTCGGTCAGCCGGATGCTCCGCGGCACCACCGTCTCGAAGGCGAGGTTTGGAAAGCTGTTGCGGACCTCCTGCACCACCTGGCTGCTGAGATTGGTGCGGCTGTCGTGCATGGTCAGCACCATTCCGAGGATGGAGAGCTGGGGATTCAAGCTCTCGCGCACCATGGTGATGGTTTGCAGCAGCTGCCCCAGCCCTTCCAGGGCCAGATATTCGCACTGGACCGGGATCAGCACCGCGTCGGCGGCGGCCAGGGCGTTGACGGTGAGCAGCCCTAGCGAGGGCGGGCAGTCTACCAGGATCACATCGTATTGAGGCAAAATGGCCTTGATAGCGCGGCTCAGCCGCCCCTCGCGGGCCATCATCGGCACCATCTCCACCTCGGCACCCGCGAGCCGGCGAGCGGAAGGGGCCAGGTACAGGTTGGGGTGATGGGTCGGCACCACGCAGTCAGCGAACAGCTCGCCGTCCACCAGCACCTCGTAGAGGGAGTGGGTGATGGCGCTCTCCTCGTGACCGAGGGCGATAGTGGCGTTGGCCTGAGGGTCGATGTCCACCAGGAGGACCTTGCTCTCCAGGGAGAGATAGGCCCCCAGGTTGACGGTTGAGGTGGTCTTGCCCACGCCGCCCTTCTGATTGGTGACCGCGACTATCAAGGCGTATCCCCGAGTGCTGAGTTCTGGGTTCTGAGAGCGACGTCCTGCGTCCTGAGTGGAGTACACAGGACTCAGGATTCAGGACCTGTCTCCCCGTACAGCCGCTGATAAGCTGCCAGACGCTCCTCGACAGCCGCCCGGTCGGGGATGCCGGCCAGCCCCGGGCGCTCGACGGCAAAGGAGGCGGCGCAACAGGCGAAGGCGGTGCTGTGGCGGGGATCCCCGGTGCGATTGTACTCGATCAGGAACGCCGCGGCGAAGACATCGCCCGCACCCGTCGGATCGATCTCTTGTGCTGGGTAGGCCGGGAACCGCTCTGCCTGTCCGCTACGGAAGAGTGTCGCCCCTCGCGCTCCGTGAGTAAGCAGCACGAGCGGCACCTGTTCGATGCTCAAGGCCAGGAAGCCGGCATCACTGGCCAGGTCTTCATCGCTGAAGACGACAACGCCGCAGCCCTCCAGCAGCGACGCGTCTTCCGTCCATTTGCCGTGGCTCACCATTCCTTCGCCGTCCCACCGACGCAGCAGCCCCTGAGGTGTCAGGCAAACCAGCGAGTTCGGGAAGAGCCCCGGGAAGGAGCTGTCCACCTCGTGGGCTACGGGCCCCAGGTGGACGATAGGA
>JAJYKO010000429.1 GCA_021788565.1 Chloroflexota bacterium | reverse complement strand
AACGGAGCCTCAGCTCCGAGCAACTCAACCGCCGCGATTACGCTTGCCAGCGGGGTTTTTACTATCGCGGTCACGGTACCCGACCCCATCACAGGGCTCGGCGTAGAATAGGTGACTGGCGTCAAGGCCGCGACCGCGAGACGGTTTGCAGAAACCCACACGATCATGGTCCGAGATGGAGCCATGACCGTGACTTACCACGGCAAGCTCACCCGAGATGCCGCATTAGGGAGGACTGGCTACGCACTCGTTAGCCCATGGTCCGAGGATAGGACGGCGACAGTCAGGAGGGTATATGCTCAAGCTGCTGGGAATAACGCTCGCACCCGTGATACTGGCCGTGTTGCTGACTTGCCTCGCCGTCGTGTGGCTGGTTAGCTGGCTGATTGGGGAATTTTAACAGGAGATAGTTCAATGGCTACAATGCGTGCAAAGATGCGTGTATCTAGCGTGGAGTCTAACAGTCCCGAGTTCGAGCGGCTGTACTTTTCGGCCGTATGCAAGTCAGACGGATACCCGGAAGATGGTTCCGACGAGAACAACACCTACGCAACGTGGACTCCATCTGCGGAACTTTCCATGTCGATCACCAATCCGGCCTTGATCGGCCAGTTCAAGGTGGGCGATACTTTCTACGTTGACTTCACCGAGGCACCAAAATGACCTTCGTGCTATGGATGATCGGGCTGATGGTCGTGACCGAGATACTGTTCGCCTCGATCATGGAACTCAAGCGGTACATGAGCACGAAACCGCGCTGGGCATTCACCACGGTCGAGGTCGTCACGGCACCCATTCTGATCCTGGGCCTGGTCTGCGACGCACTGGTGAACTATCTGCCTGCCACGATCCTCTGTCTGCAATTTCCGAGATGGAAGGAATGGTTGACGACCTGGCGTCTGCATCGGTATGTTAACACCGTTCCTATTCCAACAAAGGGACTGCCCGCGTGGCGTTTTAATCTCGCTCTATGGGTCTGCGATACGCTCCTTAATCCGTTCCAGAAGAACCATTGCGGAGAACCGGCGGATGTGATGTTGGGCTCATGGAAGATCCTGTCGAAACCCGTTTAGCCATGCCCCGGAGATAGCACGATGAACTGGCAGTCTGCATTCGACATAGCGGTTGGGCTTCTTTACCTGGTCTTAGGATGGCTTATGCGAATGATCTGGGAAAATATCCGGGAACACGCACGGGATATGAGCACACAAAAGGAAGCTCTAGACAAGTTCAAGGAGCATGTTTCAGAAAAGTATGTTCGAACCGATTACGCCGTGGAAATGAAGAACGACATCCGTGCCCTTTCAGATGCGATCTTTCGCAAGCTCGACCGGATCGAGGAAAAGATCGACGGCAAGATGGACAAGACTTGACACTCGCCAAGGACCGGCGTAGCGTCTGGTAAGGAGGTGCGCACCATGCAGCTCATCGAGCATGTCTACGGTATATTGATGGTCATCGTGTTCGGCGCAATAGCCATCGTGTGGCTTCTGGATCTTTTGGGGATCCTCCCGAAAGAGGAGCCCAAGACGGACGTCCGTCTGAACATCGAGCTTCGCACGGAACTTCGCGAGGCTCCGCGATCCAATGTCTATCACCTCAAACCCACTGACTGGGAGACCAAGCATGAGTGACCCCGTTGCCAAAGCGCAGATCTGGATGGACGCCAAGTGGCACAAGATCCTCAAGTGGGTGAACGGAATCGTGGGCACGGTCATGGCGATCAACTGGGGGATTGCACAGGCTAATCTCCCCAACCTGGCCAACTTCATCCCGGCCCACTACTACCATCTGTTGGGAATCACAGTGGCTGTCGGCACTTTCGCGACCATGACCCTCAAAGGCAAGACAGCGTGAGCTTCAAGCTCGTCGCCTACGGCGTGGCCCTGCTGGCCATCCTTGGAGGGTTGTGGGGCCTATGGTTCGTCGGCGACCGACACGGACAGGCCATCGTCAATGCCCGTTTCACGGCCTACCGGGAAGCCGAGAACGCCAAGATCGTGCAGATCCAGGCTGCCAATGCCTCCAAAGAAGCCGCCCTGCAAACCCGGATCGCCCAGGAAGGAGCCTCCTATGCCAAGACGATTGCTGCCGTTCGTAGCCGCTTTAACGCTGCTTTTAAGCGCCTGCGCGACCAGACCGCCGCGAATGGTCCAGGTAGCGTGTCCAGCGCCGCCACCGCCCTCTGCCGAGGTCCTGCAGCCTCCCAAACAAGTCAACTTTCTGCGAAGCTGGCTCAGGATCTGGGGCTTGTCGAGCAAGCCGAGCAGCAAACCCAGCAATTGATCGCCTGTCAGAAGTACGTGCGCACCATACGAGGATCAAAATGAACTACGCCGACGCCATACACGCCGTGATGCCTAGGTGTGGGTTCAGCGCGATGACCGCCATGGCCAACGCGATGCCGCAGTGGCAGATCGACACCCCGGACCGAGTGGCCGCCTTTCTCGCGCAAATCGCCGTGGAGTCGCTGGAACTGACCGTGTGGGAGGAGGATCTGTACTACTCCGCCGAAGCCCTTCTGCGTGTCTGGCCGGAGCACTTCAACCCGCCAGAAGTCGCCGCGCAGTACGCCTATCGTCCGGCGGCCATCGCCAACCGCGCCTATGCCAACCGCATGGGCAACGGAGACGAGGCATCCGGAGATGGGTACAAATACCGCGGGCGCGGCCCGATCCAGATCACGGGGCTGGATAACTACACCCTGGCCGGTACCGCCCTCCACCTTGACCTGATCAACCAACCGGACCTGCTGGCCGAAGCCTCTGCTGGATGCGCTTCCGCATGTCACTTCTGGGTGATGAATAACTGCAATACGCTGGCCGATGAACGAAACTTCGAGGCCATCACCCGGGCCATCAACGGCGGCCTCACTGATGAAGGCCATCGTGTGACGTACCTCAAGACCGCACTGGAGTACCTGAAGCTGCCGATGTGGCCGTTGTGACCCCCGGCGTCGCGCAGTTCTTGTCCCGAGCCCCCACGCCGCTGGGGGCGGTTCTCGAAGTCGGTTCCTACAACGTCAACGGTTCGGCACGCGAAGTGCTGAAGCACGCCTCGTGGTTTGGCACCGACCTGCGAAGCGGCCCTTGCGTGGACTTCGTGTGCGACGCCATTGATCTCCCCCGTTATTTCAACCGCTGCTTCGATGCCGTCGTTTGCGTCGAGGCACTGGAGCACTGCGCGGACTGGAAGCGAGCGCTGCTCGCCATGGCCTCCTGCGTACGGGCCGGCGGGATGGTGCTGCTCACGACGCCTGCCCCAGGCTTCCCGAGGCATGACTACCCGAACGACTACTGGCGGTTCACCAAGGCCGACTGGCTGCGCATCATCGGCAGTTGCTCGCTGCTGCGCGCGGAGGAGTGGCTGGGCGCGACGGGAGACCCGCACTCCGGCGTGATATTCATGCTCGACGGCACAATTTTCACGGACCTGTCGGTCGCCGTTGTAGCTTGACAACTAGCCGTTACGTTGTTAACGTTCAGCCATGCCTAAAACAACCATTGTTATCGTCTTTGATCCCAGCCTGTCGAACCCGTTAAGGATCGGCACGAGCGAAGTCATCCCTCATCTCGTGCTGACCGGCGTGCTCATTGAATCTGCCGCGCAGATCGGCGCGACGGAGTTCCTTGCACAACATCTTCCACTTGAGAACTGCGACATCATCGAGCGCATGTGCAGTCATCTCAAGGAGGCGTTTAACGACTACGTCGTTGCACTGCGTAGCGACGAATCTCGCAGGATGCATTGACAGCTTCCAGGAGCACGCATTGTGATTCGAGCCTGTTTCCCCTTCGCAGCCTCCACAGCCATCGGCTACTACCGTCTGGCCCTTCCTGCCATGGCCTTGAGCCACGACGGACAGCCGGTCAAGCTGTTTGACGGCACGCTGGTGAGCCCCGAACAGATCGCCATGCTGGACCATCGTGAAGCGGTCAAGACCGCGCTGGTAGCCGGCTGCACGCCCTATCATCTCGGCACGCTCGCGCAAGTGCGGCGGCTCAAGGACGTGGGCTACGCTGTGCTCATCGATCTGGACGACAACGCCTGGGACTATGAGAAGCGCAAGCCGGAGCAGATCGAGGAGCTTGACGCCGTACTCAAGCTGGTGGATCGGGTCGTGACCACTTGTCCGTTTCTTCGGAACAAGATCACCGAGCGCACCGGGGTCGAGGCCGTGCTGCTGCGCAACACGCTGCCGGAGCGCTCGTTCTTTCCTCCCCAGCGCCGACGGGATTCCCGTTTGCGCGTGCTGTACACGGGCGCCTTCACGCACGACACGGAGTGGCCACTGCTCGCCAAACTCATCAGAAAAACCTCCGAATTTTGCGACTGGATCATGTACATGGGCGACGGGCGCGATCCGGACGGAAACTTCCTCTGCCACGTCAAGCCGCCGAGCCTGAACGGTCTGCCTGTCACCTGGCATATCCCGCAGCGGGCCGCACACTTCATGGACCATGCACATGCCGTCCGTCCGGACGTGACGGTCGCCCCGCTCGATCTGACCGGCACCAACCGCGCCAAGAGCGACCTCAAGCTGCTGGAGGCCGGGGCACTGGGCGTCCCCTGTATCGCCTCGCGTCTTGCTCCCTACGAGGCGTCCCCCAACTTCACCGCGCCAGACTCCGCGGCGTTTGTGAAGGAACTCAGGCGCATGGCTGGCGACGAATACTACCGGCTCGAACAGGCGGAGAAGATGGCGACCTTTGCCTGGGAGCGACGACTCGAAGGTGAAACCTACTGCAAAGAGGTGCGGCAGGCATGGACCCTGACGTAACGACGCTCCGTAAACTCGTCGCCAAGGCCCGCGCTATCGAGAAGATGCGGGAGGAGAGCATAGAGCTTGAACGGTGCGGCATGGGTAAATTCGCCAAGCAGAAGTACCAGACCGCCTGTCAGGAGTTTGTGAAGGATACGGCCAAGACCATCATCGGAGCGCAAACGTGAGCGAGGCGTTGAAAAAAGCCATTCTTGAGTCCGGTCTGTTCGACGCGCAGTGGTACGCGGACACCTACCCCGACGTGCGCCGGCGCAAGATGGATCCATTGGAGCACTACCTCCATGTCGGCGGGAAGGCCAACTACGCCCCGAACGCCTCGTTCGACGTAAACGCCTATCTGCGCCAACACCCGGACCTCCGGTACAAGCCTGTCCCGGCGCTTGCCCACAAGCTCGGGTTCGAGCCGCCGGCCGCCGTAGCGCCCGGAGGGGCACCTATTGCGCAGTTTACCCCCAAGACGCTCCACGAACTTAAACTCGACGCCATAAACCGCCCGGTGTGCCAATACCCCCTTGAAGACACCGACGGTGTGTTCTCCGTCGTGGCGATCATCCCCACCTGCGGGACGTCCACGGACCTGCTCGACAAATGCCTTGCCTCGCTGGGGGACGTGCGTACGATCCTGGTGGTGAACGGTCCACGGACGGAAGCCATCATCTCCGCCTACGAGTCGCAGGTCAACGCAGTCCTGCGGTATGAAGGCACGTTCAACTGGTCACGGGCTAACAATGAGGGCGTGGCATTGGCCCGCGAACTTGGCCTGTCCTGCGATCTGTTCCTGTTCTGCAACGACGACTTGTATGGTGAACCGGGGTGGGCAAGCGCGCTTGCCGGCCTCTTTGCCGACGATCGTGTCATCGTCGCCGCTCCGGTCGTCAAAACGGGGCAGGGCACGGTCCAGAGCGCCGGATGCTACCGCACGAACGCGGGCTGCACTTCCGCGCATATCCCCTTCGCCGCGACCGGCCAGATCGG
>JAJYKO010000428.1 GCA_021788565.1 Chloroflexota bacterium | reverse complement strand
CCTCGTACCGCTCAAGCATCGCCCCATGCAGCGAGTCGAAGAGCTCCCGCCGGAACTTGTAGTCCATGGCGAACTGCTCCATGCCCATCATCTGGTAAAGCATCTCCTGGATTGGGGACTTGGCCAGCCGGGTGTACACGAGACCGTCCCCACCGATCCTGCGCTGGTACTCGCGGATCACCTCGTAGTTGTCGTGGTAGACGGCGTCCCGCACCATGAATTCCATCACCCGGTAGTCATCCGGTCCCTTGATGTAGTGCTCCAGGATCCAGGTGCTGTCGTAAGCGGCCTCCGGATCCACCGTCTGCCACACGTCTCCCACCGGCGTGTGGACCGTCTTCCGCACGAGCCTTTTCCCGTTCTCCCAGTACTCGGTGGACGTAAACCGGACCTGGCGATGCTCCACTCGATGGGCAGCGGGGCGCATCACGAGCCCAACTCCGGCCTCACGTACCAGTCTTTCCGCGTGACCCCTCGGCAGGATCCAGTCGTAGACGGTCAGTGGCACCCTATCAGGCTCTCCCCACGAAAGCGCCGTCAGTAATCGCTCCCGAACATCCAATCCAGCTCATCTCCTCCTTTTATGCTTGCCGCGCCCATCTGAGTTGAGACAATCCAGGCGGCCGCCATTCGACCGCAGACATTAAGATAGCGCCAGATCTCTTATCCACCCGAGTCTGCGTCGGCGAGGACCCGTACCCACTCCTCGGCACGCGTCGGACTCTCTGCGTATATGGCCAGCAGGTCGAGGAGCTTGAGGTGGAAGGGCAACCCTAACAAGACCTGGGCGAAGCTCCCCGCCGCGATCTCCGGCGCGCTCACCAGGCCCGAGCGCAGGCGCCAGGGCCCCACCCTCATGGTGACCACCTGCCGCACCCGTTTCGCCGGCAGCCTGTCGGGAAGATTGTCCAGGTGGTGGAACATTTCGTGGGCGAGGAACGCCGGTGCGATGTCCGAAATGCCCAGGATTTCGCTCACCCGCGAGTCTTCCAGCAGCCGGTTCGAGCCTTCCATGGACTTGCGGTACAGTTTGATCCGAAGGGGACGGGACCGGTACTCCGCATACTGGAGAACGTTACCGTACCGAGCGGTCTCGTCTGAGACATCCACCTGAATGCCAAGACGCTCCGCGAGCACGTAGGGGTCTCTCGTGCCCTGCTCCCGAGCAAGCTCATCCCCGTACCTCGCTCCCAGGCCCAGCGCCTCCCGCACCGCCTCCGCCGGCTCATCGGCCGCAAGACGGAAGAACTGGGGATCGGTCCTCAGGATGAGCTCTCCCAGCCTCTCCCCCTGGGCATGCGGCACTGCCCGGGTCAGCAGCGCAAGTAGCTCCGGCCTGGCGGCTTCGCTCTTGGCCATCATCCGAGCCCACGAGCTCCGGAGATGCCGACCAGTGCCACTGGCGCCTCGCTGGAGAGCCCCAGTAGCTCGCTCTGGGCAACAGAGACCGCCTGGTCTGCCGCACTCATCCCCGAAAGGTCCACCACATGACTGCTGGTGATGACGAAGACGTCGGGATTGATGATGCTATCCCCATTGTAGATGGCCATCTCATCCCAGAACTCCCTCAGTCGCCCCAGCGCCTGCCCGGCAGTCGTCTGAGCCGCCTTCCCGTTACTGGATTGAATCCGTATCACTCCCTCCAGGTCCAGGACCCGAATTGGGGTACGCCTGCTGGTGAAGAAGCGCCACTTCTTCTGCTCCACCGTCCCCTGGAACACCCACATTCGGTCGGTCCCAGCCACCGCGGAGACGGACTCCGCCGGGATCCCCATGGAACTCGCGGCGATCTCGCGAGCCTCATCCTCGCTCAGCCTGTTCAGCGTATCGTGAGTCCTCATCTCCGAGGCACCCACGGCTATCGCCCTCACCCGCTGGGTTTGAGGATCCACCTCCACACGGACCTCCACCGACTCCGCGGCCGCGCCGAGCCGCAACACGGACTCGAACGCCTCCCTCTTGATCGCCAGTAGATCCTCGGTTCGAGCGTTGGGGATCACCCGCTCCACCACCTCTCGCACCAGGGCCAGGGCGACGCCGATCGACGAGATCACCTCGGCATCCGGCGAGATCTTGTATTTGAGCCCGAGGGCCTCCGCCGTAAACGGTATCAGCGCCGCCGCGCCACCACCTTCGCCAACCAGCACCGACTGATCCGGGTCGAGCTCGTACTCGGCGATGAGGCTCTGCACTGTCGGGATCACCTTCTTCGTCGCGCGGTCGAGGATGGTTCGCGCGGTCTCCTCCACGGACATTCCGCATGCCCGAGCGAGCGGCTCCATGGCTCGCCTGGCGGCTTCGGGATTGCCGTAGGCGTGGTGGCCGGGCTTGGCGTAACCCAGCACATTGGCGGCGCAGCTGTTGGTAATGGCGTAGCGCGCACCGGAAGCCGTGCGGATGACGACGTAGTCGGATGGATCGCCCGGCTTTGGCTGCATGGATTCCAGGACCGGATCCACGATGTCCTCAGGCCTGGCAAAGACCGAGTAGGAAAGGCCGGCGATGTGGGCGCTACGTGGCCCTACGTCGACGATCTGTCCGTTGTTGAAGCGCACCATGCTGCCACCGGCTACCCCCAGCACCCGTACGTCCAGGGAACTGACGTAGGTGCGATGCCCACCAATTTCGGCGTACTTGATGGTGGGCAGGCCGTGCTTGATCACCCCGATATTGGTACTGGTTCCACCCACCTCGAAGTAGATCCCATCAGACACCTTGAGGTACATCATGGCGCCGGCCACGCTGGCCGCGGGCCCGGAGAGCATGGTCAGCACTGGACGCTTCCGCATCTCCTGCGCGTCCATTACCCCGCCGTCTCCCCGCATGATCATCAGAGGTGCCGCAATTCCCGCTTCTTGCACACTGCCCTCGGTCATGTGGGCGGTTTCCATCATCTTCGGCAGGATGCTGGCGTTGATGACCGCGGTGCGGGTGCGGGTGGTGAGGCCGTACAGCTTGCTGATCTCATGTCCGCCGGTGGAGGGAACGCCCAGCTCTGCGGCGACTCTGGTTATCAACTGTTCGGCATCGCCGTCGTCGACCCCGAAGGCCGAGGTGGCCACGACGACCCGAGCCCCCTCCTGGATCAGCTCTTTCAGAGCTGAGGCGATAGATGGCTCGGTAAGTTTGTCTGTGGTGAGGAAGCGATGGCTGGTGGTCAGGAAGCGGCCCGGCGACACCTCGATGGTGCCCACGTTGGTCTGTCCCTTGGCCAGCAGACCCTCCAGGCCACTTGCCGTGCCCAGGATGCCCACGGGCGCCACGTCCCCCTCCAGGAGGGCGTTGGTGGCCTGGGTGGTGCTGTGGGCCAGGAAGACCACGTCCGCCGGGTCCACATTGGAGTGCTCCAGGACGGTACGAAAAACCTCGACCACCCCTTTAGCGACTCCTTTCAGATCAGAGTGGGTGGTCAGGACCGAATAGCGACCCACTACCTGGTGGGTCAGGTTATCTATCAGAACGGCTTTGGTGAAGGTGCCGCCGACGTCGATCCCTATGCGATAGGTGCGTCGGCCCTTGTCTGAGTCCGGCAACTGATCCCTCCGACGTTACGCAATCCGCGTTGGTAATCCTCCCCCCCTCTCCGTGGAATCTCGGAGAGGGGGGGAGGACGAAGTCAGCCCTATTTGCCCAGCATGAAGTAGGCGGCGAAAGTGGCGACGACTACCATCAGCATACCGAATGGCAGAGCGACCTTCAGGAACTGGCCGTGCGTGACCTTGGTGTATCCGATGGTCCACAGTGTCCAGGAGTTAGTAGGGTCGACGCTGCCCGACATCACGGTACCCGGGAACCACAGAGCGTAGAGAAGAGGTATAGGGAGGACGTTGGCCGCCCGCATGATCGCCACCAGGGCAGCCCCGGTCCCGATTACCTCCAGTGGACCGCGGTAGATGTTACCGATCCCGCCCAGAATCGCGAAGAAGATCGCCGCCGCCAGCGCGGAGTGCGGGATGATGGGATTGAAGATGGGCTTTAGGGCGCCGGAAACCTGCGGCGTCATGCCCGCCACGATGATCATGCCGCAGATGGTCCAGAGCGCCGCTATGGTGGCGATATCCGGGAACGCGTCGTAGAAGGCCTTGTTGAACAGGTTGATGTGCCCCTGGAGGCTCCGATCCTTGTAGGTGGCAAGCAGGGCGATCACGATGCTGACCAGGAAGGTGGGGATGATCTGCCACTGCAGGACGATCACCATGAAGACGGGCACCAGCGGCACAATGTAGGTGTAGTATGGGGTTCGTTTTCGCCTGGTCGGCTGGACCGCGGCCAGATCGACCGTCGCAGAATGGCGAACCCCACGCAGCCGCATGTGGACGTTAACCATAAGCCAGGCGGCAAGAATGTACGCGATCATGCCGACTACCCACACGTTTAGCCACGGCTCGGTGTAGGAGATACCGGGGAACAACGGCTTCATGGTCCCGAACTGCACCAGATTCACGAACGTGCCGGCGCCAATCCCCATCGTGAACGCCGGTGCCGCGACAGCCGGGGGAATCCCCTGGCTCATCATGATCGGGATCGCGATGACGCCGATGGCTATGGCCGCACCTACCCCGTACATCGACGTGAACAGCAACGCCGTCACCAGGGTGACGACCATCGCCGTTACTATAGGGCGATCTCCGGCCAACTCCACGGCCGACCGTATGACGCTTTCGGCGATGCCCGTTTGGACGAGGACCTGGGCAAACCAGGCACCGAAAACGATGATAATGACCGACGCTGCGTACTGGGTGCCGCCACCCTCGAGAACTTTGTTCTGAATGTCGTCGATGTTAATTCCCGACAGCGCCGACCAGGCAATGGCCAGAATTATCAGCATTACGACTGGGCTCTGGCCCTTAACTATGGCCACCACGACGGCCAGGAAGGCTAGCAGCAAAAGCAACCCAATGATCAGTTCCATGGATTATCCTCATCCTCCCTGAACTCACTGTGAGATACCGGCGATTAGCTCCCCCGCGCACTACACTCCGGGCAGTGCACCTCCCGAACACGACGTCTCATTTATCTATGACTCTACGGCCCCACCTCCAAATATGATTCTCAAGCATCAGGCTCCCACCGATCAGCGGCGGAGGGTATCCGAATCCAGCATTGGTAAAGAAGAGAGCGTCGTCGAAGTGGGGCATCATCGGACAGGGGCTTCGTTGCCGGTGGCTGCTGCGTCAGACCAATATTGAATTGCCGATCGACCGAAGGCTCGACTGAAGTCGATCCATCAGGAACCACGCGCCAGAGCGTCGATTCCAGGACCCAAGCGACACTCGGGCCGAGCGTCAGATCGAGATGGGATAGCGGCCGTACTCGAAAGCCGCCTCACGCATCGCGTTGAAGTTCGCGAGTGGCACGTACTCAGGTATGGAGTTGGCCGAGGCCAGGGCGTATCCCCCGCCCCTGGCCAGGTCTGCGATCCTCTGCCGGACTTCCGCGCGCACCTCGTCGGGCGTCCCTCGGGTCAGGGTGTACCCAAGGTCTATGTTCCCGAGAATCGAGATCCGAGAGCCGTACTTCTGCTTGACCTCGTTGATGTCCATGGCTTTCGGCTCGATGGGGTCGAGCCCGTCGAAGTCACACGCCACGATGTCGTCCAGCACTGCCTGGAGGGCACCGTCGCTGTGGTAGACCACGAGCCGCCCTCGGTCGTGGGCCACGCGGTTCATCTCCTTGTAGCGAGGGAACAGGTGGGCGCGCAGGATCCGCGGGCTGACCATTAGCTGCGTCGAGAACGCGATGTCGTCGGCGTGCCACACCGCACCCACA
>JAJYKO010000427.1 GCA_021788565.1 Chloroflexota bacterium | reverse complement strand
TGACAACCCTATCGAAACCGGTGATCACCGGGTCCCGCAGCCCGATAAGAGGCACACCCCAGAAGTCCTCCACCTGGGCTCGCACCGAAACCATCTCGAAGAGGTCCGGCACCACCCTGATCCTAACGGGGTGAGCCTGCAGTCCCATCACTATCTCCGCGATCTTCTCGTGCTCCCTGCCCGGGAGTGCAACGATGATATCATCGACCTCGTTCTCCGCGATGAGTCTCGGAAGTTCGGCCGTGGCGCCCATAACCGGCCACTCGTCCATCTGAGTGCCTCTCAGCTCCGGATCGTCGTCCACAAAGCCCACGACGTACAGCCCGCACCAGGGCTGCGACTGGATGATGTACGCCAGCTCCCGGCCCACCTTGGTGGTTCCAACCAGCAGCACGCGCCGCACGTTGTACCCACCGGCTACCATAGATCGCACGACGTAGCGGACGGCCAACCGGTAGTTGATCAGCAGTGCCAGGTCGATCACTGCAAAATAAGCGAAGAGAATCCTGGAACGGAACTCGATGTTCAGCAGGTAGAAGAGTGATGAGAGGGCCAACATTCCGACGAGGATGGCCAACAGTACCGCCTTCCCCTCGTCCACGAATGAAGAGAGGCGGCGTGGATCGTAGGCCCCGAAGAAGCGGAGGAAGAAGCCCCAGATGAGGGCGACCCCGAACAAGATCGAGATATCGATGAAGGTCTGACCGATCTCGGGGCGCCCAAAGGGTATAACGCCCCTCATGGCCTCGGCGATGAACAGGGCCAGTTCGGTCAGGAGTATATCAAACACGAAGAGGAAGAGGATGAAGCGATTGCTAAATCCCTTCAAAAAGACGATCCTCCTGCCTCATCTTACTGAATCAAGGTAGAGCTGTCCAGTGCGCTTGACCATCGCCTCCTGGGAGTAGCGCCGCAGGATCACTTCCCGCCCGGCGGTTCCCATGGCCAGCGCTTCCTCCCGCGATGAGAGTAGTCGCGCAGCGGCTGCGGCCGCAGCCTCGGGCTCACCAACGGGCGTGAGGACTCCTGTGACGCCGTCCTGGACGATGTCGCGCGTTCCCACAGCGGCGGTGGCCACAACTGGTTTCCGCAGGGCCATAGCATCGAGCACAGTGTACGGAAGGCCCTCCCAGTAGGATGTGAGGATGAAGAGGTCCATGGCTGCCATGACGTCCAACACATCGGTCCTAAATCCCAGGAAGTGCAGCCGGCCGTCGATTCCCAACTCACGGGCCAGTTCCTCCACTTCGGTTCGCATCTCCCCATCGCCGCACCACAAGAGATGGACACCTGGAACCAGGTCGGCCAGGGCACGGGCCATCCGAACGAAGTCGAAGGGGCCCTTTTGAGGGGTAATGCGAGCCACGGTACCCGCGATGCAGCTGGCGCCAGGGGCGAGACTCTTCCGGAGGTGCGCGACGACATCGGGATCGCGCACCTCCGGCACCTGGATGCCGTTCTCGATCAGCGCTGTCTTCGCGGGGGATACGATCCGGTTGTCTACGGCCTCGGCCAGCTCAGTCTTCGAAAGTGCGATGAGATGATCTGTGGCAAGGCCTGCCGTTCGCTCCAGATTCAGGTAAAAGGAACGTTTGGACCGGCTCGGCTGGTTCAGAAAGTAGAAGCCGTGGGGGGTGTGGATCACTGCCGGAACCCTTGCCAGCCTTGCGGAAAACCGGCCGAGAAAGCCGGCCTTGGAGCTGTGGGTGTGGACCACGTCGTAGTGGCCGCGAACCATTATGCCCAGCAACTGGCTAAAGCAGGCGGCGTCGGAGGCTGGAGAGATCGCTCGCCGCATCGGCACTCGGTGCTGCCGGATGCCGGCCGCGGCAACCTCTTCGCTGAAGGAGACGTCGTCGTACGCCTCGGACCGAACGCCCGGCGCGGCGATCTCGACCTCGAAGATAGAGCGGTCCAACCCGCGGGTCAGCGCCAGCAGATGGCGCTTGGTACCGCCGATGGTAGCCTCCATCACCTCCAGGACCTTTAAACGCCTGGATCCGATGCCTTTAGCCACGGTTCACCGTCGCATACCCTGAAGCCACTCGAGCTCGGCGCGCAGGCCCTCCTCGATAGTCACCGAAGGCCGGAAGCCCAGGGCATCGCGGGCGCGGGTCGTGTCCGCGTGGGTGTCGCGCACGTCGCCTTTCTGATTCTCGATGTAGTGCCGCCGCGCCTGTAGCCCGGAGAGTCTTTGCAGCACGTCCAAAACGTAGTTCACGGAGACCCGGGAGCCACCGCCGATGTTGAAAACCTGCCCCGCAACGTCTGCCTCCATGCAGGCCAGGTTAGCCGCGACCGCATCGCTCACGAAGGTGAAGTCGCGCGTCTGGTTCCCGTCACCATATATCACTATCTCCTCGCCACTCAGCAGCGCTCGGATGAACTTGTGAAAGCCCATGTCCGGCCGCTGACGCGGCCCGTAGACCGTGAAGTAGCGCAGGGCCACCGTGGGCACGCCGTAGTTGACCCGATAGAGGTGGCAAAGGTGCTCCGCCGCCAGCTTGGAGACGCCATACGGAGATACGGGTTGAGGAAGCGCGGTCTCCCTCACCGGTAGTTCGATTGCGTCGCCGTATATCGACGACGAGGACGCGTAGACGAAGCGCTTGATCGGGAGAGTCCTGGCGGTCTCCAGCAGCCGCTGCGTGGCCCTGATGTTGTTCTCGGTGTAGATACGGAAGCTCTGCCCCCAACTGGCGCGGACGCCGGCCTGGGCAGCCTCGTGGAAGACCGCCTCTACCCCATCCAGAAGCCGTTCGAGATCATACTCCAGCAAGTCGGCCTCCACCATCGTGAAACGAGGAGAGTCACGCAGAGTGGAGAGGTTGGACTCCTTGATATCCCTGGCGTAATAATCGGTGAAGCAGTCGATCCCGACCACCTCGTGACCCTGCCCAATCAGGGCCTCGGAGATGTGGGAACCTATGAAGCCGGCTGCGCCGGTGACCAGGCACTTCATCGAGACCTCCTTAACTCGAAGTACAGCTGTTCGATCTCGTCGATCATGCGTTCCTCAGTGAACCGCTCCTGGAGCCGCGACAGCCCCGCCCGCCCCATCGCTCGTCCTCGTTCGCGATCGGCCAGGAGCGAGACCATCGCACCGGACAGCGCCTTCGGGTCTCGAGGGGGAACTAGCAGCCCAGTTACCCCTTCCTCCACCACCTCCGGAATGGCGCTCACCATGGTCGCGACAATGGGCTTCCCTGCCGCCATTGCCTCCAGGAAGACCAGTCCGAACCCCTCCCATAGCGACGCCATGACGAAGAGGTCGATGGCCTGCATTACCTCTGGCACGTCATCCCTAACCCCTGTGAAGAGGACTGCCTCTTCCAGTTTGAGCCTCGCCTGCGCCCGAAGCAGCTCCCGTTTGTACTCCTCGCGACCGTCCTGGGCATCGCCAACCACCAATAGCCGTGCTTCGGGAAGCTGCTCCCGAACGAGAGCCATGGCCTCGAGCAGGTAGAGCAGCCCCTTCTGCTCTGTCAACCGCCCCACCGTAGCCGCCAGGGGCGCCTCGGGATGGATACCCAGCTCCGCCCGCAGCGCGGCACCTGCCTCCGGAGTCGCCGCCGACGAGGGAGGCAGTCCGTAGTAAACCCTGGTTATCCGCCCTCGGTCTACCCGACCCACACTGGCGACGTACCGCCCCACGTAGTCCGAGAGCACGACCACCCTGTGGTCCAGGCGCGAGATCAGGCCGTGCACAACAGCGGCAGACGGTTTCAGCAGCGCCCGCTCGTCGTTGTGCTTGGAGGCGATGCGGACCGGCGTTCCGGCCAGCACGCCCGCCAGCGTGCCGTAGCTGTCGGCTTTCAGCAGGTGAGTATGAATCACATCATATCGACCTTGCTTCAAGATGCTTGCCAGCTTTGGCACTAGCATAGGCGAGAAGGTCGCACGCGCGGACAGATCGTATAGCGTGGCCCCGCTCTTCGTAAAGGGGACGGTCATAGAGGGGTTCTTGAAGAACGCCACGTCCGCGATGTGGCCTCGCCACCTCAGCCCCGTCACCAGCGATAAGAGGTGCTTCTGCGCGCCGCCCACGTCCAGGGACGTGATTACGTGGAGGATACGCAGGGAGTTGGGTGTTGGGAGATGGGGGATAGGGGGTGGGTTCTGGGTTCTGAGTTCTGGGTTCTGGGTACCATCTCTCCGCACATCCTCGATTCCGTCGGGCGGGCCGGCAGAGCCGCCGGCCCCTACAGGGCCCCTCTTATCAGCGTCTCCCACCCTCTACCTCTTCGCCGCCAGCAGCGATTCGTAAACCGCCAGGGTCTTCTCGGCCTGGCGCTCGACGGTGAACTGGTCCATCACCCTCTGGTAGCCAGCCTCCCCCATTGCGCTGGCCTTCGCCTCGTCCGTCAGCAACTCCTGAAGCCTGGCGGACATCAGTTCTACGTTGCGGGGATCGATGATGAAACCTGTCTCCCCGTCCACGACGACTTCTGGCGGACCTCCGAAGCAGGTAGTGATGACGGGCTTCTTCAATGCCATGGCCTCAATGTTTATGAGATTGAAGGGTTCCCGGTAGATCGAGGGGGTCAGGCACACGCTGCTCATAGCATAGGCGGACCTGAGTTCGTCGCCCGAAAGCCACGGCAAAAACACCGTCCGGTCTTCCACGCTCAGCCGGTGACCCTGCTGGAGGATGTAGGCGATGTAATCCTCACTGCTGCCCAGCACCAGGAAGACGAAGTCCAGGTCGCGGGGTAACTGCCCCAGCGCTGCCACCGCCTGGTCGATCCCTTTCGCGTGGCTCACCCTTCCCCCGAACAGCACGACCTTCTTCCCCTCGAGGGCATGCTGCCGCGCAAAGGAGTGAACCTGTTCCTCGGCAACCTGCATTGTCGTGGGGTCGATGCCGTTGTGGACCACCTGGATCAAATCGGGGGCGAATCCGTTGGCGATCAGGTCGTCCCTCAGAGCGGAACTGACCGCCAGAAGCCTCACACCGGAAAGCTTCACCGCTCGCTTGATGAGCCGGTTGCGGAGCGGGTTGTAGCGGAACCGCTGGCAACGCATGCACTGGGAAGCCGGGATGGTCACCGGCTTCTCGGGTGGAGCACAGTCGAACTTGGCGGCGCAGAAGAGCTGGTGGTCGTGGGCTGTCATCACCAGCGGGACCCCTGCCCGTTTGGCCACTGTCAGCGCCTGGAAGGATATGTGGGTGTGGATGTTCTGGGCATGGACCACGTCCGGCTGGAAATCGGCAATCTCGGCCGACACCCGCCCGATCACCATGGGATTGTACGCCGCCAGGTAAGCGCGCAAACGCAGGGGATAGCGCGAAAGGACCCTGCGGACCTCCACACCGCGCATCGTGCTGGTGCCGGCCTCGGTCTTGTTCTGAACGGTTGCCAGCACGCGAACGGAATGCCCCTGGCGGGCGAGCTCCGCGGAAATCCTCTCGGCGGCGATGTCGGCCCCACCCTTGGTGTTGGGAGGATAGTAGTCAGAGAGAACAAGAACCTTCATAACGTAAGGGGTACACTCCGCCGTGAGGCATTACTGTGGGCACGCATGGTATTATACCCCGCGCGCCCTCCCGGGGGCTAAACAACGCTCCGCAAACAATCATGGTACGTTCCGACAGGTCTCCGCTGGCCGTTTGGCTTCGCCCGGGGCTGAAGCCATCGGGCTGAAGAAACAAAGCCTGCTCAAGCAGGCTCTCTAGCAGCCCCTGCAGCGGGCTTCGCCTTTTCAGCCCGATCGCTTTAGCGTCGGGCGGGCGATGGCGTGCAAGGAGGGGCGGAAGAAGGGTTGCTCCTGAAT
>JAJYKO010000426.1 GCA_021788565.1 Chloroflexota bacterium | reverse complement strand
GTGTGGCAGTTGACCCATTCCACCGCAGACCTGGGCATCGTGGCGATGCTGGGCTCGCTGCCGCTGCTGATATTCGGGATATTCGGTGGAGTCTGGGCGGATCGACTGGACCGCAGGAAGCTGCTGGCCGGCACCCAGGTAGCGTCCATGCTGCTCGTCACCAGCTTCCTGCCCTTCTTCGTCTTCTCCGCCGCGCAACTGTTCCCGGCGATCGTCACCGACCGCCTGCCCGGGTCCGGAGGTTCTGGGAGCGGTCATGGGCGCCTCCGCGGCGGGGCTCTGGCCAGCTCTCTGCTCACCCTGCATCCAGAGCTTCGCCGCTGTGATCTAGCGCCTCAAGGTTCGACCGGACATGCGGAGGTCGCCAGGGAGGAACGGGTATTCAGTCGCCGCCAGGCAGTTGGCGAGGACAGAGCGTGAGCGAGACGGCAGCGTCGTTCTCTCGTAGGGCAGGGTTTCATGCCCGGCCGTCCGCTCGTCATCCGTCGTTTTGCGGCGGGGCACAGGTGACGCGAGCGAGCACAGCGTCGCGCCCGCCCTACGGTATCGGATTTGGGGAACGGCGCAGCATGGAATGGAGGCGAAATCGGATCTACACGCCTCTGTGGGAGGCCTCGACGGCGCCTGCCAGGGCTTCCTGATCGCCCTCGCCGGCGTCGCGCTCGCCCTCCGCCTTGGGTGGGCGGCCACGCCTTCGCATGTGGCCGGCGTTGCTGGGCAGCCGGCCGGCCTCGGCGAGCGCGCGCCGCAGGAGGAACTCGACCTGAGCGTTCGTGCTTCGAAGCTCGTCGGCTGCCCAGTGGGCCAGTGCATCGTGGACGGCGGGATCCAATCTGAGCAGGATGCTCTTTCGCTCGGTCATGGGGCGTTACTCCACCTGGTGATCACTGATAGAGCGTGCCGGTGTTCACGACAGGCTGTGCGGGGTGATCGCTGCACAGCACGACGAGCAGGTTGGACACCATGGTTGCCTTGCGCTCCATGTCCAGTTCCACGATGTCCTGCTCCTCGAGCCGCCGCAAAGCCAGGTCGACCATCCCGACTGCCCCCTCCACGATTCGCTGACGAGCGGCTACGATGGCTCCGGCCTGCTGGCGCCTCAGCATCGCCATCGCGATCTCCGGAGCGTAAGCCAGGCGAGTAATCCGCGACTCGATGACCTTCACCCCGGCCGCGGCTACCCGAGCGGCGATTTCGGCGGACAGCTTGCTGGTGATCTCCTCGGCGTTCTCCCGCAACGAAAGCTGCCCGCTGCCGTAGCTATCGTATGGGTAGGTGGTGGCGATGTGCCGGACGGCGGTCTCGGCCTGGATGCCGACGAACTCCACGAAGCTGTCCACCTCGTACATAGCCTGAGCCGTGTCCTCGACGCGCCAGACCACCACGGCGGCGATCTCGATGGGATTGCCGTCGGCGTCGTTGACCTTTGCCACGGCCGTCTCATGGTTACGGATCCGGGTGGACACCTTGCGCCGCCTGGCGAACGGATTCACCCAGCGGAGGCCGCTCGTGCGGATCGTCCCGCTGTAGTGGCCGAACAGCTGTATCACGCGAGCTTCGCCCAGTGCAACCGGCGTCAGGCCGGCAAAGGCCGCCGCGGCGATGAGGATAAGTATGAGGTGTACGAGGTTCGACAGGGGCCGGACCGCGAACAAGCCAGGATTGGTGATAGTCGCCACGAAGGCGACCGCGGCGACCAGGCCGACGGCGATCATCGGCATGCCGTCCACCCCATCCATCAGCCGTTCTTTTTCGTGCTGTGCGGCCCCGTCGAGTGTAGTCCTATTCGTGTCGTTTGTGCCCATCGTAGTCCTCCTTGTGCTGGGGCGATCGGCAGAATCAGTATATCACGGTGATATCAATGCGCGTGCTCACAGGATCCGCGCTGCGAGCGGAATTCTTCGAACCAGGTAGGCGACCGCGAAGCAAAGCGGGACCCCGATCACCGCGGCCAGGCCGAATTTAAGTAGCTGCTCGGTGTGGATCCCGCGCAGCGCGAGGGCGAGCAGGACGATGACCGGAGCGTGGGTGATGTATACGGTGAAAGCCTGCCGGGACAGGAGTGACCCGAGCTTTCCCTGGTGGTTGAGGAAGCTATGAAAGAGCACGATCAGCCCCAGGCAAAGCCCGACCGAGAAGGTGGAGTCCCACAGTGCGTAGACCCCGGACTGCCAGTGCCCTCCACCGAGAAAAGCCCCCGAGGATTCTAGCTTGGGGCTGATCGCGATCGGGAACAGCACGACCGTCGCCGTGATCGCCACTCCCAAACCCCGCTTCCCCATCGAGCTCGGGATGGTCTGGAACCAGTTTCGGCGAGACGCGATGATGCCGATGATGAAGAAACTGAGGTACTGGGGGAAGTAGGCCAGGGAGGGAAAGTTGATTACTCCCGTCTGTGGCCAGTAGGTCCCCAGCGGCAACGGGATCCGGATCAGATAGCTTGCCAGCGCCAGTGCCAGGACGAATACGCCTATCACCCGATAGCTGGGCAGCGCGGAGTCGCCCTGTGGATAAGGGGAGCGGTTTCGAGTCGCCAGCCGCCAGACCGCGTAGCCGAAGTCAAAGACGAGCAGCATCGCGACGAACCACATCGGCCCGATCCCGATCAACCCGGGGTACTGCTGCCAGGTGAGGGGCGTCGTGATGTGGGTCAGCTCTGCCGGCATCTGGTAGATCCCGATAGACGCTATGGGGCCGAGCACGAACATGAATGCAATCGTCGGGATGCCGAGGCGGAGCAGCCGGTCCTTGAGGAAGGTCCCTGCCCCCTTGCGGTCGAAGGAGCTGGGGGTAAAGTACCCAGAGATCAGAAAGAAGAAGCCCATGAAGTAGGCCTGGTTGAAGAGCTGAAAGACCACCAGGACTACAATCGCCACGACGTCGTGGTACGCTGGCTCCAGGTAGTAGAAGCTGGTGTTGGCCGCGTAGATGACGGACAGGTGGTGCAGCACCACGAGGGTGATCAGCGCGACCCTGAGGTGATCCACGAAAACGAGACGGGTTTCTGTATCTTTGCGCACGGCCTCGGCAATCATACGACGCCTCCCTCGCTGCGAATGCCAGAATTATATCAATATGATATCTATTTTGCAAGGGAGGGGGATCTCGGACGGGGTGGTCAATCTCGGTCGGCGTTGGCGAAGAGAGGCGGGGCCGAGAGCTGGAAGCTGCTAACCGCAGACCTGCGACTCACACTCGCCTTTCATGTTGTATCACCCAGTCGAGAAGCTGGCCGCCGCCGGCGTGGGGTACGATCCGAAGCCATGACGGAGTGAGGGGGATCATCAGCCGTGAGCCGCGGCTGATCTGGTCCAGCAGCGCCTGCTTACCCGCGTTCCATTCGAAGCCGTAGGCTTCCCGCAGACGCTCCGGCAGCAGCCCGGCCGTGACGAAGCGCGCGATGGGACCTGCCGTTCGGGGAACGATCCACACGTCGGGATAGAGAATGTGCTGGGCGAGGTCGCGAGTGGTCTCGGTGACAGCGAGGGTATCGCCGTTCACCATTCCGTCGATGTAGGCGTCGAGCTCCTCCAAGGTGGGTGGGATCATTCCTTCCGGGATCCCGAAGCGCCTGGCCAGAACGGTCGAATCCTCGTAGTAGCTCCGCCTATCGCGGGGCGAGAGGGGCCTCACGAACCGCTCGTAAACCATGAGGATGGTTTGTATGAGGGTCGCGTGCACCCACAGCTTCAGGGCCGGGTCGTGGGCGAAGTAGGGTGTGCCCGCCGGGTAAGGGCCGGCATCGTGGCCGAGCTGCCCTTTGACGCGGCCGTGGATGGCGTGAAACCGGCGCAGGGTCTCCTCCGCGTGCTCCCGATCACCGAGGATGATGCCCAGAGTGATATCCATGGTGCGCTGGAGCCTGCCCATCGGGTCGCTCTTGAAGCTGCTGTGGTCCGCCACGCCGGCTGCCACCATGGGGTGGGCGATCTGCATCAGGAGACCGCGTCCTCCCCCGAGCAGCCCGACGGACTCCCTCATGACCCTGCGCAGCGCGCTGTCGTCGGCGAACAGGCCCTCTCGGCTGAGTCTAGTCTCATGCCTGCCGGAACTTGCGGGTCTATCCTTTTCGCCCGCGTCCCGTACTCTGATATCGATCTGTATTCTCACGGTTGCACGCCTCGGCGATTTTCACCTCCGCATCTGCACCTGCCGTACCCGCCAAATGGCGCGGCACCTCTGCGGGAGCGTCCCGATCCGAGCAAAGGTAGCCCTGACCAGGTAGCGCGGCGCTGAAGCGACCACGCTGAGAATACGAAGCCCTATCGGGCTGGGACTGAGCCCAGAAGGGCGACGTAGGGGCGGCTCGCGAGCCGCCCCTACTTGGGCGAGCCCAACCAAGTTGCCAAGTTTGGAATTGTCTCACCTGAGCGCCGCCATCAGCGTTCGCGCCTCCTCAACGGACATCGCCACCAGGTTGAGCAGCAGGCCTCGAGGCGACAACTCCCGCCTGGTCCACGCGATCTCCTCGACGGTCAGCTCTCCTCGGATTACCAGCGGCTTCGCCTCCTGGACCTTCCTCAGGATCGGCAGCAGTTCGGGCAAGCGTGGACCGTTGTTGTCGTAGTTGATCTCGATGCAGGACAGGGAGTCGATCTCCAGCCACTGCTCCACCGGCCATACGGTGGGAGAGTGGACGTGCATGATCGAGTAGGGGAAGGCGTCCGAGATGCGCCGGTCGGCGGGCAGCAGGTGTCGTCGGAAGAGCGCCGGGGAATAGGAGGCCGAGGCATCCTCCTGGGTGAGGACGACCCGATCGGGGGCCCAGATCCGGTAGAAGTTGGAGACGTAGCCGCCGGCGATGGGTGGGATTGCATCGAGCTGACGGCGGGCGACGTCGATCCAGACGTCGGTGGCGAGATCCAGCAGTTGACCTAACTCTTCTGGATGGTCGTAGAGATCATAGATCATCGACTGGTGGCCCCTGACGGCAGCCGCCAGGTCGGAAGGCCCGCGCATGAGGGTAGGGGCGACCGCATAGCGCCCATCGGCCCGCTTCACCAGCGCACGCGTGAACTCCAGCAGCTTCTCTAGCCAGGCAGCGCCCTCCGGGGTAGGCAGATCGATCTCTCGCGGCCACTCGGGCCAGATTGGGTCCGCCCAGAAGGTCTCCCCTGAATAGTAGACCGGGCATCCGAGGATTGCCTCCACCCAGGGAAGTCCGAAGAATGGGGAGGCTGCCCAGAAGGCGTCGTCGCCGACGCTCTCATGTGTCTCCTGCATCCGATCGTAGTCGGGCAGGAAGTCCTCTACGCGGACGTCGGCGGCCGATACGCGACCCACCGGAATGTTCCGGGCGGCACCGTAAAGTTCGTCCGGCAGGCGGCTGCCGAGCCAGAAGGAGCCAATCGGCCTGTCAGTTGGGTCACGCTTCCAGAAAGCCTCATGGCGCTGGACTATCTCCTCACGCATTCCCATGCATTCCACCTCTATGCAGCATCGCGGGGCAGGTTAGCATCGCGGTCCCGCCAGAAGCAACTGGGTGCCCTTCCAGCAGCATCGTTCCTTTGTAGGGGCGGACCGCCGTGTCCGCCCGCCAGGACGTGGAGAAGGCGATTCGTCGTGGGGCGTGATCCCTTGTCCCATGGGCGACGGGCCGACAGAGCCGCCGGCACCTACAATAGGCCGGGGGTCCACACCTTGATCGGGTGTGGAGCTATGCGCGGAGAGTTGTCGTGTCAACTCAAATGAAAATGTTACCGAGAGGGGTACTTTTCGGGGTAGTTCCCTCAAATGATAATGTTACCGAGGCAGCCGCCTCCTCTCTTGGTATCTG
>JAJYKO010000425.1 GCA_021788565.1 Chloroflexota bacterium | reverse complement strand
AGTCGCCGCCAGCCGCAAGGCCAACCTGGATCTGTACGAGCTGGCCGGAGTGTTCTTCTAGAACCCATCGAGCGTCGTTGACAATCCGATTGCGCAGCGGTACAGTAGCTCTGTACATATAGCTGATTCGAGTCCATCCTTTGCGCAAGGGCAGGCAACAATGGCGACGCAGGTGAGCTATACGGAGGCCAGGGCAAGACTGGCCGAACTGCTCGATCGGGCCGAAGACGATAGAGAGACAGTCATCGTCACCCGCCGTGGCAGACCGTCGGTCGCGATCATCGCGCTGGACGAGTTGGAGAGCATGAGAGAAACACTCCACCTCTTCCGCTCCCCCAGGAATGCGGCGCGCCTTCTTGAAGCGATCGAACGAGCCGAACGGGGTGAAGGCCGCCCACAGTCCATCGAGGAATTCCGGCACGAGGTAGGGCTGGATGGGTAAGAGAGGCGCCTCCCCCGCCGGCGGGGGAGGCGCCTCCTCTCCAGAAGGGCGGGAGGCCGTCTTCGATCCACATTTTCGCCAGGACATCCAGTACTGGATCGAAAAGGATCGAAAGGTAGCCCTCAGGGCGTTTGACCTCATCGAAGCTATCATGCGGGATCCCTTCAAGGGGATAGGCAAGCCCGAGCCCCTGAAGTACGTCGGCCCCAACTACTGGTCCCGGCGGCTGACCGAGGAGCACCGCATCGTCTACCGAGTGAGCGAAGACCGCATCGTCTTTCTTCAGGCGCGCCTGCATTACTAGAAACGGTCTGAAAAGTCGGGTATGAGCCAGCCTCCTTGCCATCAACCGAGTCATCGCGATGCAGATCAGGGTCTCGCTGGTCTCGCAGAGCTTTTCGTAGTCCTTGCTGAGCCCGCGGCTCTGGCCGAGCCAAGACAGAATCCTCTCCACCACCCAGCTCCTGGGCAGAACCCCCGCGGAACCCATTGGGATGGAGCTTCTCCCAGTCAATGACTGCTCCGACCGGTGCCCAGATGCCCCGGGGCTTGGGGCGATGGCTCACCACCTCTACCGTCCAGCCCAGCTGCTCGGTGATCCATTCCCTTCCTGTACCCATGTAGCCTTGGCCCACCCAGGTGTGCTGCAAGCGCGGGAACTCCTTCTTGATGTCCTTGAGCACCAGTGGCACTGCGGCCCTGTCCTGGATGTTGGCGCTGTGGACGTTGGCTCGTAGCACCAATCCCTGGGTCTCCACCACCAGGTGGCGCTTTCGCCCGCTGAGCTTCTTGCCGCCGTCGTAGCCTCGGATACCCCCGACCCCGGTGGTCTTAACCGACTGGCTGAGGATGATGCAGGCACTCGGTTGGGCATCACTTCCAGCCTTGACGCGGAGGCGTTCCCGAAGGGCGGCCGGCTCGCTCATCCACCATCTACGAGTGCCCATCGTGCGGGGTGCGCTATCTCGGCGAGAGGCGCTGCCCGGACTGCCAGCTCTTCTGCCGTAGGGTAGGTCCCGGCGGGCTCTGCCCCCACTGCGGCGAGCCGGTGGCACTCTCAGATCTCTTCGACGCTGAAGGGAGGTGATCTCGTCGATCAAGCAGGGCTGGTCCCCAGGGGTGGCCCATCCCCGACTATCAAAATGGGCCGCTTAGAGCCGGCACGGGTGCCTGCAGTCAACCCATTCTGTCAGCTCAACTGGTGAATTTCAATCCGATGTTTTAGCTGAAATTCAAACCGCTGTTGACAGCAACAGAAGGTGAGCCTACCAGAAGGTGAGTGCTCGCCCGTCGCCGATTGCTCTCCTACGTGATCTGAACAGCCGAAGAATCCCGACGGCTCAGGTTGTTGGCAGACTGGAGCCCGCTATGCCGAGTTTGTTTATGAGAATGGTATAACAGGATGTTTACACATATCTGGATTCTGACTATACTGTCATCAGCAACAACTTGGTGGGCGCCTGGCCGCGCACCTTACAAGAGGCGATTTCGGATGGCCAACATGAGTCAGCGCAGGGGCACGTAGCGGGCCCACCATGCTGTTGTAACAAAGGTGCGGAGGATGCTGCAATGATCAGTAGAGTCGTCGGTCTGGTTCTAGCCGTAGCCCTTTCCATCGTAGTTGCCAGCAGTGCATACGCTCAGGTCTCCCCGACATTCAAGCTAGGCTTCAAGGCCCTGGCGGACCACCTCCCTGCCGATGTCGTTGGTGCTCCTGTCGAGAACGAGTACTTCAACGTCTCCAACGGGAACAGCGAGCAGCACACCACCAAGGGTCTGATGGTATGGCGGAAGATCGACAACTGGACCGCCTTCACGAACGGCTACATGACTTGGATCAACGGCCCGAACGGGGTGCAGAGCAGGCTGAACACTGACCGCTTCGATTGGGAAAAGGACCAACCGGCTCCGGTTTCACAAACTACACAGTTGACTCCTACCCCCACGCCAGCTCCGCCTCCCCTTCCGTTCACCGATTGGGAAGCTGGACCTGGCGCGGTCGCTGGTTCGCCGATCCAGGGAGTAATCGATGGGCCGAGGAATGGAGAGGTAATCGAGGGCGCGTTCGCAGTAGGGGGATGGGCACTCGATACCAGGGCTGCGGGGCAAGATTGGAACGGCATTGATGAATTCAGGGTCTTCCTCGATGGACCGGAGTATTCTGGGAAGCGGATAGACACCAGGCAGGATCACGGCACGCGTCACGACGTGGCGAACGCTCTCGGAAGGGCCGAGTATGCCAACTCGGGCTTTGTGCTCAATGTTGACCGCACTGCGATCCCTGACGGACAGCACACTCTGTTCATCTATGTGCATTCTCGGGTATCGGGATGGTGGTTCAAGAAAGTCAGCATCACTGCTCAGCGACCAGCAGTCATCACCATCACCATGAACGGGAAGCAGTACCTCGTCAACGATAGATGGGCCTCCCTGTTCAGCGATGCATACCTGCGCGGGGCCCTGGCGTACGCTTACAACTATGGCGTGAGGTGGAGACCGATCGCTGATGCAGCGGGACAGCGCCAGACTCGTGTTCAGTGGGGGAATCTGCCATCGAATGTTTGGGGCATGTACTCACCTAAGGACAACGTGATAACGATCAACTCCCAACTGAAGGGACAGCGAGCAGAGATTCTGGCGGCCGTCCTTGCCCACGAGACTTACCATGCGATGCGCGGCAATGTGGTTGGTGCATTCGACTGCTTCCAGGACGAGATCAACGCGTTCGAGTGGCAAGCATACGTATGGGGGATGATGCCGACCTATCGCCTGTACACAGAGGAAGATTTCGAAGAATACGCTCTCCTGACTGCTGCAGTCAACGGAAACCTCAGGGACTACGTCATCACGACCGCTAGTTACCAGCAGCAGTGTCTAGGTGGAGTGTTGCAGTAGTAGCTAGGGGCCTGTAGACAAGGTGCAGGTCGTTCCTCGTGTGGGGGAAGGGACGGATCAGGGAGCACACCACGAGGGCTCAGTTGGGGCAGCAGGACCTCTCGATGTTCGGTCCGAAGCCGAGGAGGCGGTGAGGACGGAGTGTCCTCAGGAACGGGGCAATGCGGGCTGATGGCGGGGGCTCCGTACACCACGGGCGCATGGTCAAACCCCCGCCTCAGCCATCTTTCGCAGGATCAAGGAGCGCCTGTGACCCAGAGGCTCAACACCCGACTCGATGAGCGCTCTCGCATCCTGCCAGGTGCGAAGAGGGCGGAAGCGCTCGGCCGAGAACTGCCGCAGGGGCGTGTAGTAGGCGCCGAGGCCGCCGGCGTGGGCACCGTTCACGAGCGGGCACACCCCCCATTTGAGCTTACCGAGGTCGGCCGTGAGCAGTTTCGCGTACACGTAGTTGCGCAGGAGTTGGTAAACCGCCCTCCAATCGCCCTCGAAGTCGGCCAGTTCAGGGCACTCCTCACGGTACGTTTTCCACCGCTTCTCCGCCCCGCCCCCTCTCGCGGCGTACGGGGAGCCGCTGCCGCTCCAGTTCAGCTTGCACTCCACGCACAGCACTTCGCCCTCGGCCACTATCAGCAGGTCGATCTCTGTCATCGTGCCTGCATGCCGGCCATCGACCCTTCTAATCAGGTTGCTGAGACGGTTCTGGGCATCTCCCCTGTGCTCCAGGTCGCATCCCCAGAAGAGGAGATTCCGCACATCTGAGACGCCGAACAGGCTCTCCACTACGTGGTAACCTGCGTGCGAAGGGGTTCGCTCAAGAGAGCGGAAGACGTTCCAGGTGAGGGCGTCCTCGCCGTTTGGGCGACCGAGATAGGCCTGGCCCACCGCGTCAGACCGGAGGGAGAAGTGGTCGCGCCAGGCCTTCATGACGAGGATGGGGTTATCACGATCGACGATGAGGTTCTTCCGATAGTCCAGGCCAAGTGCTTCGCCTTCCATTGGGGCTTCCTCCTTATCTCGACCGCTCGTTCGCACAGGCGGCACTAATCGGCCAGCACCTCGGCCAGCAACCTGCTCACCAGCGGCTCAATGCTGCGTCAGAACTACCTGCATGCCCAGGCCTGCTCGGGGCAATGCCGCTTCAGGAGGCTCAGCAGGAGATAGCTACCAACTAGTTAGCTATGCACGACCGGATGCTCCAGGAAGGCACGGCGTCACTCGTAGCGTGAATGCCGGGTGCCACACCCTCGCAATCCGGCAGGGGTTCTGTCTCAATCGTGGTTCCGCCGTCCAGCGCCAACCCGACCCTGCGGATCATCTGGGTCACCTCGCCAGTACCATTCTGTGACCGAGCCATATTGGTAGCTCAGGCCATCCCATGGGCCAACTACTTCATCACGGCCCGGTACAAGTCAGATCTCATGACGATGCCTTTATCCGTCTATTCACTCGTGCGCAATCCCGGCTGAGTCATCCCGCGGCCGTCCGCGGCCGCTTCATGGTCCCGGCTCGAAGGCCCCCATCAGAATCGTCCCCGGCAGTTCCTGTGGCCTCGCCAGCCACAATGGGCTGCTCCTATCATACTGGCGGTACAGCGCGCTCCCGACCGCCTGGGAGTCAAGGTCGGAAGGGAGGTTCTCGCCGGTCATGACCGCCTTCACATAGTCCGCCAGAAGGAGCCCCTGGGTCAATCCCGTCGAGGCGTCGTAGTGCAGGATCCCTCGCTGGAAACGCTGGTAGACGAAGTTGTGGTTCGCCGGGTCGAAGGCCGGCCTGCTTGTGGGCAGCCCCCAGATCTCCAGGTTCAGCAGGGGCAGGAGCCCCTCATCTGCCCCGCCTGTCGGGAAGGCGTCCTCGTAGCGCACCGTAGAGGAGTACGCCCTCAGGAAGCCTACCTCCATGCCGTTCCATCGGTCGGGGACGTTGGCAGCGATAAAGGCGATGGCCCTGGCGCCGAAGTTGGGCTCCGAGGGAGACGGGGCGGAGGAGAGAAGGTCGGGATCGGGGACGGGGAAGGTTGAGGAGTTCACCCTCGTGTAAGGTAGAAGGCCCGCATCCAGAATGTTCATAAGGGCCACACCCCCATCCGGGGTGGACTGGAGCACGGCCCTCTGGAAGAACTGGACCTGGAAGCCCTTGAAGGGGAACTCGCGGGAGACGGGATATCCGAAGGTCCTCACGCCTCCCCGCCGATTGAAGTAGTCCCAGAAGGAGTCCTTGCCGATCCTGAAGCCCGTCTCCTTGAAGAAGCGCTCATCCGTTTCGGGGGAGGGCAGCACCACCAGCCGGTACACCGCCCCATTCTCGAGGGCAGCATGCAGGGTCCCGTAGGTGGCACTTGCTGGATCCGCACTCCCCAGCGGAGGGGAGGGGTTCCACGGCGAGCGGTCGTAGTACGTGGGGACCCTCTCGAGGGAGCCGGCGTTCTGCCATTCGTTAGCCAGGCG
>JAJYKO010000424.1 GCA_021788565.1 Chloroflexota bacterium | reverse complement strand
AGATCCAGATACCAAGAGAGGAGGCGGCTGCCTCGGTAACATTATCATTTGAGGGAACTACCCCGAAAAGTACCCCTCTCGGTAACATTTTCATTTGAGTTGACACGTTCGTCAATCGACTGTTCAGCGCTATCGGCGGGACAAACTGGCCGTACTCGTGCTGAGGTGGTACCCTTGTTAACGTCGGTGCAGTGGCGTGGGGTGTTATTCCGAGGCGGTCGCGAGGCCCGGCATCGACGACGTCAACAAGTCGACTGACATTACCATCCGATCTTGATTGATGACCATTTGGTGGAGGCTGGCGAGTGTTCAGAGTTATCCTGTTGATAGTGCTTGTGGCGGTTGGGGTTGTGGCGTACAACGATTTCCAGACGACCGGTTCCGGCCCTGGTGTCGCCGCACAGCAGACCGTCGTCCCAGCCCCCAATGCGGTCACCGCGAGCCCCACCGTGAAGCCGAGTCCCACTGCCGTGACATCATCTAACAGCGCCGGGAAACCGGTACACATGGTTCTGACTGAGAGTCAGATCACGTCCAAGGTGCAGCAGATGGTCGGCTCTGGGCAGGCGGGCAATCTACAGAACGTGCAGGTTAAGCTGGGCGATGGCGTCGCGACCATAGACGGTACGACGAGCGTCGCTGGCATGTCGGTTCCGGTCGAAGCGACCGCTAAGCTGGGCGCTTCCGATGGGTTGCTCAACGTGGATGTCATGTCGATCAAGGCCGGGAACGTGGATCTGCCGGCACCGGTTCAGGACCAGCTGATCCAGCAGGTGAAACAGTCTACCGGTTTGAAGGACCTGCAGAAGATCGACGTAGGCATGTACGTCACTTCCGTTCAGGTTCAGCCCGGGCAGGTTGTGCTCGACGGACACACGAAGTAGCGCAGGCAGGTTCGGGGCCAGCCAGTCTGGTTTCTTCGCTTGATCCGGTGCTGAGGTGGCGACATCCCCCGGCACCAGGCTACTGAATTAAAGCCAGCGGCGAACCCTCGCCTTGTAAGCGCGGTAGCGGTCGCCGAACCTCTCTTCCAGGTAGCTTTCCTCTCTCCTAACCATCCCGTTGTTGATTGCCGTTAGCACAGCGGGCAGCAGCAGAATGGGCCACCTCGAGTTAGCGATGGCGGCGATCCCCGCGTACATTGCGGTCATGGACAGATAGATAGGGTTTCTGCTGTATCTGTATGGCCCTTCCTCCACCAGGTCGCGCACCGGCCTATCTGGGCGCGGCGAGTTGCCTGCCCTCCGCAGCGCCCTCACGGACGCCACAGCTACCATCTGGCCGCCGATTACCGCTCCGATGCCGATTGCCCGGCTCAAACCACGAGGCATCAAGTGGAGCGGAAACAGCCTGTTGAGTAACAACCCGAGAATGAGCGTGCCTGAATATACCAAAGGGGGTGGAGTGTGCAGGCCACCTCTGGAAGCAAGGCTGTGCTGGAACGAACCTGGCTCCTCTGTGGGCGGAGGGGCATATCGAGAAGTTGATCGCTGATACAAGTTGCGGCCTCCATCCGGGGCGCATTCATGCGCCGACTGGGCATTTGGTGCGGTTCCTCGCAAGTTCCAATCCAGCTTCCCTAACCGGGCTTCTCGCCCCAGACATAAACAGAACCGGCTCAACCGAGCCGGTCCGGGATCCCGATGTCTGGCAGGAGTCCTTTCCTGGGAACTCCATCTGTCTGTTTGAATGTCGTTCGGATGGGTAGCGCATACCGGATTCGAACCGGTGATCTCCTCCTTGAGAGGGAGGTGTCCTAGGCCGCTAGACGAATGCGCCGCAGGTGCATCCCAGGGTCACCCGTATTTTAACCGATCCCGAGAAGTGCGGTCAAATCGCGCAGGTACCATCTTCTGGTCGGTGCTGTTCGTGACGGTACAGCTCGCGCTCACCACCTATCTCGCTCTCTACTTCGAGGAAGATCCGCAGGTCTCGATCCTCCCTGAAAAGAGCGCCAGAGTGATAGCTGCGGGAGGATTTCTAGCCATCTGTCAACTAGGCGGCGCCATTGGCAGGGTCTTCTGGGGGGCGCTGAGCGACCGATTCTTCTGTGGACGGCGGATGGTCGTGCTGGCATCGACCTGTGGTCTGACCGTAATCTGTTCGGTGGTGACCAGTCAGCTCACTCCAGCCTTTTCTTTCGGGTTGCTCTCGGGTATCGTATTCCTGTACGGTGTGTGCGGCGTGGGATGGAACGGCCTGTACCACGTTGCCATGGCGGAGGTCGCCGGGCAGCAGCGGGCGGCCACAGGTGTTGGACTGAGCATGACTCTGAACCAGATCGGAACGTTTTCGGGACCGCCACTCTTCGGCTTCGTGGTGGACGTGACCGGCACCTACCGCACTGCCTGGCTGCTGATGGCGTGTTTGGCCCTGGTTGGCGGCGTCTTGGCCGCTGTGGCTATGAGGGGAGAGGTCAAAAGTGCCTAGACCCGGGCGGGGCAGGAAACCGAGCCAGTCTAGAAGATCGCGTGGCCGTGACCGCGGCTTCGAGCGTCTGGTGGCCGAGGCGATCGAAGGGATTCCCGAGCCGTTCAAATCCAGGCTGGTCAACGTCGCGGTGGTCGTGGAGGACAGGCCCTCGAAGGAAGTGCTCGCAAGCTTCGGTATGTCCGCGGGCGAGACCCTTCTGGGCCTGTACGAGGGGATACCGTTGACGAGCCGCGGGGAGGGCTATAATCTTGTTCCTCCAGATCGAATCATCATTTTTCGACGGCCAATCCTGGAGTTGTGCCGAACCGCTGGCGAGCTTCGGGAGCAGGTGCGCAGAACGGTCTTGCATGAAGTGGCCCATTTCTACGGCATCAGCGACGAAGAGCTGGAGAGAATGGGGGCTTACTAGGCAACCTATTCAGTTCAAAGGAGAATGTCAATGTCGGAACAGCAGGTGAATTCGCGGCCCGAGGGATCGATGCTCGCTGCCGTCATGTACGGCGCGCGGGATGTTCGTCTGGAGCGCCGCTCGATCCCGGAGATCGGCCCCGAGGAAGTCCTGGTAAAGATCGCGGCGGTGGGGGTGTGCGGGTCCGACGTGCACTTCTACTGGGACGGGCGAATAGGCAAGAGGGTGGTCCAGAAGCCGATGGTCCTGGGCCACGAGAGTGCTGGTACCGTTGTTGCCGTGGGCGAGAAAGTGACGACGCTCCAGGTTGGAGACCGGGTAGCACTTGAACCGGGCATCCCCTGCCGACGTTGCTCCTATTGCAAGAGCGGTCACTACAACCTGTGCCCCAACGTCGCTTTCATGGCGGCCCCTCACACGGACGGCGCCATGCGTGAATTCGTCAAGACCGCTGCCGACTTCACCTTTAAGCTGCCCGAGAACATGACCTTCGAGGATGGCACTCTGGTGGAACCGCTGTCGGTAGGTGTCTACGCGTGCCGTCGTGGTCGAGTTGCTCCTGGCGACACCGCCGTCATTCTGGGCGCCGGCACGATAGGTCTCATGACACTCCAGGCTGCCAAGGTGTACGGAGCAGCCAGGCGGATAGTTGTTGACCTCCAGCCCGACCGGCTGGAGATGGCGAGGCGTCTGGGCGCGACGCACGTGGTGAACCCCAGGGAGCAGGACGTCGACAAGTTCATCGAGGAGTTGATGCCGGGCGGCGTGGACATCGTGCTGGAAGCGGTTGGCGCTGTTCCCACAATCCAGATGGCGACTCGCCTCGTTCGGAAGGGCGGCCGCATCGTCTTCGTGGGCATGCCCGGTGTGGACGAGGTTCCCATCAATCTACTCGACATAATCGTCAAAGAGGTAGATGTGATGGGGATGTTCCGCTACGCCAACGTCTACGGTGAGGCTGTGCGTATGATCGAGTCCGGCCTGGTCGAAGTCCGCTCCATGCACACCCACACCTATCCGCTGGAGAAGGCGGCCGAGGCGATAGAGAAGGCCCACGCTTGCGAGATTGGGACCATCAAGGTAATCATCAAGCCTTAGGACGCGGCACGTTGGTCCCGAGTGCTTCGTCACACGTTTACTGTCGTCCTGGAATCGACGCTTTAGCGGGTAACCCTGGTACGACCGGCTGAAACCTCGATTCTTGCTGGCCTGGCGACGCGCGGCGGAACCTTAGTACGGCTTCTGGACGTAGCCCAGGCTGAGGGAGATGGCCTTGGCCGTCTCCCTCACCATCTCGGCAACGACTGGTACTTCGGACATCGGGATGCGAGCCAGAGGGGTGGACACGCTCACCGCGGCTATCGGTTGACCAAGGTGGTCGAAAATGGGAGCCCCGACGCACCTCCCACCCAGCTGGTGCTCCTCGTTGTCCAGGCCATAGCCCCGCTCCCGCGTCTTCTCCAACTCCAGGGCGAATTGATCCGCACCTGTGATCGTCCTGGGCGTTAGCGAGATCAGCTCGCATCCCTTGACGATCCGCTGTAGCTCGGCCGGAGGCAGCCAGGCGATCAGGGACTTGCCCAGGGCCGTGGAGTGAAGGGGAGCCCTCTTGCCGATCTCCTCGCGCATCCCCGTGGAGTGGTCGCTCGGCAACTGCTCGATGTAGACCACCTCGTAGCCGTCCCTGATGCCCATATTGACGCTCTCGCCGCGCCAATCGTGGAGTTTATCCAGGTGGGGACGGGCCACGCGGCGGATGTCCATCTGCCCCAGCAACACTGAACTACGCTCCAGCAGCCTCAAGCCCAGGACGTACTTCCTTGTTGATGGGTTCTGGTCGAGGTAGCCGTTAGCGGCGAGGGTGGCGACGAGGGTCGAGACGGTGCTCTTGTGGAGTGCCAGCGCCTGGGAGATCTCAGTCGTGCCCAACTCGGGGCGTTCGCTGTCGAACAAGTTCAGGATGTCCACGGCTCGCTGAACCGCCCCGATCTTCCTTCGGGTAGTAAGACCGGGACTCCGCATCACAGAACTGCCTCACGCTTCATTCTTCCGCCGTGTCTGAGTAGAGCCCCGAGGGTAGCACGAACCGGACGAAATGCACTATATGATCGTACTTCATGACCTGATCTCACATTGTACACATTAGTTTGTGTATGTCAAGCATGAGAACCGATTGACATGTATTCCGAACAATGCTATAGTCACGCGTGATAGTCGACCATGCAAGGATTTCCCGTTGAGCTGCCGGCTCAGGCGCTGTAGCCAACCCCCCGGCATGGTGTGGGATTGATGGCGTTACGTGCAATGGCGGCAAGAATCCCTCGAACGACCCAACCCGAGAAGCTCATCGGCGCCATGCGCATCTAGCGCCAGGCACCGGTTTACTCACTGGCGAGATAGCATCCAAGGATGGGTGCACGACCCACCATTCGGAACGTTCTCCTGATCGGTGAGCGCGCCTGTCCAGAAAGCGTGGGAGATGTGGGAGAGAATGCCTGGCTGTTCCGCTCTACCGACAAAGTTGAGGGCCGCAAACGGATAATCGACCAGACGACGAGCGGCCTGGAGTTCCTCCGCTACGGCAGGATTGTCCTTGACCGAGCAGGCCGCACCATCCCCGTGGCTACCCAGGGCGAGGAGACCGTCTTCTTCTGCCTGAACGGCAGTGGAGAGGTCAAGGTCCACGACGATCGCTACACCCTTGGAAAGTACGACGCCCTGTACGTGCCTCGGGAAACAGAGTGCGCGCTCTCCTCCTCGAGTTTCTTTGACGTGGCCGAGATTTCGGCACCGGTTGATGGTCACTACCCCGTCCAGCTAGTCAGGTTTGGGGATATTCAGGCGGATCCGTCCATGGCGAAGGACGCTGGCTTCGTGCCGTACGCGCGCAAGCTGAATACGGTAGTTGGAGAGGGCAACACCCGGGCGGGGCGGCTGCTGGTGGGGGTCACCT
>JAJYKO010000423.1 GCA_021788565.1 Chloroflexota bacterium | reverse complement strand
GAACCGCAACGGGCTGGAGAGCCGAGCCTGGACCCTCGCCGACGCAGGCTTTCAGAACATCCTCTGCCTTTCCGGCGACCATCCCGTGGACGGATACATGGGGCAGCCCGGCGCCGTCTTCGACGTGGACTCCGTCGGGCTGCTCCACATGCTAAACGACATGAACCATGGGATGAGGGTGATCAAGCCGCGCAGGGGCGAGCCCGACCGTTTGCCGCCCACAGACCTCTTCCTGGGTGCAACGGTTTCACCCTTCAAGCTGGAGGAGCGGGAGCTAATTCCGCAGTACCTGAAGCTTCAATCCAAGGTCGCCAACGGCGCGCAGTTCATCATCACGCAGGTTGGCTACGACTCGCGCAAGTGGGATGAGCTGCTGAAGTACGTCGAGCTATCAGCGAACAGCGATCAACATGTAGGGGCCGGCGGCCCCGCCGGCCTGTCCGGGCGGGCGAACACGGCGGTCCGCCCCTACAGGCCAGATGATGGTCAGGGCAATCTCCTGGCCCCTGCTCTGATCGCCAACGTTTGCGTCCTGACGGGATATCTGGCGCGGCATTTCAACAACGGCGCCGTCCCTGGTGTGGTCGTGAGTGATGAGCTGCTGGCGGTTGCCGAAGAACAGGCAGCCTCGCCGGACAAGGGCAAAGCCTTCTTCCATGAACTGGCGGCGAAGCAGATCGCCATCGCCCGTGGCCTCGGCTTCCGGGGGGTCTACATCAGCGGACACCTGCGGCCCGCCGAGGTGAGCGCCATCTTCGAGCAGGCTGATTCGTTTGGCCGCGACGACTGGCGAGAGATGGCCAGAGAGATTCAGTTCCATCAACCCGGCGAGTTCTACTTCTTCGAGCAGGACTCTGTAAACGGCTTGAGCTCCAACGAGGTCAACCGCGGCTACGTAGCGTCGCTGGCGCCAAAAGGGCGCGCTGCCCTGCAGTCCCGGGTTCCCGCGAGCTACAGGCTCAGCCGATTTTTCCACGATCACCTATTCGGCCCCGCGTCCAGAGGCTTCAAGGTTGGCCGCTGGCTATACTCCGGGGTAGATGGGCGGCAGGCGACCAAGCGGTGGCTCCACGCGGGAGAGCAGGCTGCCAAGATCGGGATGTTCGACTGCCGTGACTGCGGCGATTGCTCTCTGCCGGACATCGCCTATCTGTGCCCCGAGTCCCAGTGCGCGAAGAACCAGCGGAACGGGCCCTGTGGTGGTTCTCATCAGGGTTTCTGCGAGGTTGGGGACAAGGATTGCATATGGGCAAGGGCCTATGAACGGCTCAAGCCGTACGGCGAAGAACAGACGATGCTCGATCGACCGCCGGTTTTCAAAGAGGGCAGCCTCAAGGGCAGCTCCGCGTGGTCCAACACCTTCCTCGGGCGAGATCACCACGCCTCCAGGCGGAAGTAGACGGGAACCCGTCGCCTCCTCGTCCCGGCACGGTAATTGCCGTACAACAATGTAGGCCCGCGATAGACGATCCTTCTACCGGAACCGCCTCTGTAGTCCTACGCGAAGCCCAGCACCCGTGACGGGAGGAAGCGAGGTGGCGACTCGAAGTTGATCTGTCTATCGCCACCTACTGGTTGAACTATTAGTTGATCTACGCAGTGGGTCCGGGAACGGCCAAGCTTGTACTACAATGTCGCCGTGCCGGATCACAGATCATCGAGGATCGGATAGAAACATGAACCAAGACGAACTTGTCAGCATGTACCGCGAAATGTTGCTGATTCGCCGCTTCGAGGAGAAGTCAGCCGAGATGTACGCGATGGGCAAGATTGGCGGATTCCTTCACCTGTATGTGGGGGAAGAGGCCATTGCCGTCGGCGCCGTCTCTGCCCTTGGAAAGGACGACGATCTAGTCACCCACTACCGCGACCACGGTTACGCCCTGGCGAAGGGATGCGACCCGAAGGCTGTCATGGCTGAGCTGTTTGGAAAGGCGACCGGAGTCTCTCATGGGCGTGGGGGATCCATGCACCTGGCGGACGTCAGCAAACATTTCTGGGGTGGTTACGCGATCGTGGGCGGCCACATTCCGCTCGCGACAGGCATCGCCATGGCGAACCAGTACCAGAATAACGGCCGGGCGGTGCTGTGTGTTCTAGGTGAAGGGGCCACCAATATCGGCGAGTGGCACGAATCGCTTAACCTCGCGGCCCTGTGGCGGCTGCCGATAGTCTACCTGGTGGAGAACAACTCGTACGGCATGGGCACGCAGGTGTCCCGTGCCTCCTCGGTGCTGTTCATGCACGCCAAGGGGTGCGCGTACGGCATGCCCGGCCGGCAGGTTGACGGGATGGATCTGCTCCAGGTGCGTGACGCTGTTGACAAAGGAATATCTGTAGCGCGCGATGGCATGGGACCATCGATTATCGAGGCCATGACCTACCGCTACCGAGGTCACTCCATGGCGGACCCGGAGCTGTACCGCCACAAGGAGGAGGTAGAGACCTGGAAGTTGCGAGATCCGGTCCGGCACTTCCAAACGAGCCTGGAACTTGGTGGCATGCTCACCCACGAGCAGGCTGAGGCTATCGAGGTCGAAGTAAGCCGTGTGGTGGAGGACGCGACCCGGTTTGCGGAGGAGAGTCCTGATCCTTCGCCGGAAACAATCTTCGATGATATATACGCGGATGGTCTTCTGGGCGGTAAATCCACGGGCGAGGCCCGCGAAGAAGCCGTGGCGGCGAGGAGGTAACGATGCCCACGCTAACCTATCGCGAGGCACTGCGTCAGGCAATGCAGGAGGAGATGCGCCGCGACGAGAGCGTTTTCGTTATGGGCGAGGATGTGTCGGCCTATGGCGGCAGCTACGCCGTCACAAAGGGCCTGGCAGAGGAATTCGGCGAGAAGAGAGTCCGCGACACACCGATTGCCGAGTCGATCATCGTCGGCGCGGGCATCGGAGCGGCGATGAACGGACTACGTCCGGTCGCGGAATTGATGACCGTGAACTTCAGTTTGCTTGCTCTGGACCAGATTGTGAACCACGCCGCCAAGCTGCACTACATGTTCGGCGGTCAGATAAAGGTGCCGATGGTGGTCCGAACCGCGGCCGGCTGGGGGCAGTTGGGAGCAACTCACTCCCAGACGTTCGAGAACTACTTCGCCTACGTGCCGGGGCTGGTGGTGGTAACGCCGGCCACGCCTCGGGACGCCAAGGGGCTGCTAAAGGCTGCCATCCGCAGCGACAACCCTGTGATTTTCCTCGAGCACAGCCTCCTGTACGGGACACGCGGGGAGGTGCCGGACGGCAACGCGGATTACGTGGAGGAACTGGGCAAATCCCAGGTGCTACGCAAGGGGAGGGACGTCACCATAGTCTCTTACTCTCGGATGCTCAATGTGTCGATGACCGCGGCCGAATGGCTGGCCAAGGAGGGCATCGAGGCCGAGGTGATCGATCTGCGGACCCTGCGTCCGCTGGACATGGGACCAGTTCTGGAATCTGTGCGGAAGACCAACAAGGCGGTTGTAGCCGAGGAGAGTTGGCGAAGCTGCGGGATGGGAGCCGAGATAGCTGCACGAATCTATGAAGAAGCGTTCGACTTTCTGGATGCGCCGGTATCCCGGGTGGCATCAATCGAGGTGCCCGTTCCGTACAACCGGAAGCTGGAGAGGGAAGCGTTTCCGGACGAGCAGGATGTGGTCGACGCGGTTCGCAAGCTGGTGAAGAAGTAGCCGGAGGAGTTCGATGCCTGCCACAAACGTGTTGATGCCCCAGATGGGATACGATATGACCCAGGGGAAGATCGTGCGCTGGATCAAACGCGAGGGCGATCAGGTGCAGAAGGGCGAGGCGGTCGCCGAGATCGAAACCGATAAGGTCAACATAGAGATAGAGGCATTTGCCTCGGGAACCCTTCTGAAGATCCTGGTCCCCGAGGGGAATACGGTTCCCGTGGGTCAGCCGATCGCCGCGATCGGCCAGCCTGGCGACACCATCGAAGCAGCGACGCCACCTGCCGAGGAGGTGCCGAAGCAGGAGCAGGGCGCTGGGGAAAGGGCCGAAGAGGCGCCGGCGGGCGTTCAGGTCCAGGGTCCTGGCAGCGAGGCGAGGGGCGTTTCAGAAGAAGAGCGCGCCCATCCTCCCTCGATGGAGCCGCAACCCGCTGAAGCGGGGGAGGCGACGGAAGAGAAGGAGGAGGAAGAGCGCGTCAAGGTTTCGCCGGTAGCACGAAGATTCGCCCATGAGCAGGGCGTCCCACTCACCGATGTCCAGGGCACCGGACCCGGCGGCCGCATCACCAAAGAGGACGTGGAGCGGTTCCTGACCGAGGCAGCCGGCCGCCAACAGGAGTCTGAGAAAGCCGCGACAACGCGAGCACCTTCACCCGATCACCAGGATCAACCGAGACAAGCCCCCGTTCAACAGCCGGCCCCGGCCGAACCCGAGGCGGCTGTCCGGGCTGCTCCGGCTGCGCCCCCAGCCCAGGTCGCGCCTATGCCGCCGATGGAAGGGGTTCCGGCCGAGACGCGGGAGGTCTCCAGAATGGGCCAGGCCATCGCTCGCCGCATGACCCTGAGCAAGCAGACGGTACCGCACTTCTATGCCACCATCGAGATCGATATGGCACACGCTGCCGGTTTGCGCGAGGAGCTAAATCGCACGCTCAGCGACGATATGAAGATCTCCTTCAACGATTTCGTCATGAAGGCCGCGGCTGTAGCGCTCACCCGCTACCCGATGCTGAACTCCTCATTCCACGACAACCAGGTGACCGTCTACAAGCAGGTGAACGTGGCCATGGCTGTTGCCCTCGAGCAGGGGCTGATTACGCCGGTTGTAAGGGAATGCGATAGAAAGCCGCTGGCACAGATCTCCAGGGAATCCAAGGAGCTGATGGCCCGCGTGCGAGAAGGCAAGCTGCGGCAGGACGAGTACGAGGGCGGCACATTCACCGTGAGCAACATGGGTATGTTTGGGGTGGAGGATTTCGCCGCCATTATCAATCCGCCGCAGGCCGCGATTCTGGCTGTGGGGGCAATAGCTCCGAGGCCGGTGGTCAAAGACGGTCAGCTTGCCGTGTCCACGACGATGAAGGCGACCATCTCGGTGGACCATCGTGCCGCCAACGGGGCGGACGGGGCGCGCTATCTCCAGTACCTCAAGGAGCTGCTGGAGGACCCGATTAGGTTGTTGTTGTAGCTGTATGGCCATTCTTACCCACGACGAGATCCTCAAGATGATCCAGAAGGGTGAAATCGTGATTGAACCCTTCTCCGAGAGTCAGGTCGGTCCTGCCTCCGTGGACCTCCACGTAGACAACAAGTTCAGGGTGTTCCGCGCACTGCCCCATATCCATCCCGTCAACGAAGAAGCCAGCCACGAAGAGGTCACAGAGCTGATCGAGGTGAATGACCATCTGCTGCTTATGCCGGGTCAGGCTGTACTAGGAATCACCAGGGAGAAGATCACGCTGCCGGACAACATCTGCGGCTGGCTGGAAGGACGAAGCCGCTTCGCGAGGGTGGGGCTGATGGTTCACATGACCGCCAGCTTCATGCAGCCGGGCATTTCGAACAAGCAGGTGCTGGAGCTGAACAATGTTGGTCCCGTTCCGCTGGCGATATACCCGGGAACGGCCGTCTGCCAGTTCATCTTCGAGGAGTGCAAGGGGAGCGCCCACTATCGCGGCCGCTTCGAGAACCAGGTAGTCCCGTAGGACCGGTAACGAGGAGACGGGGAGAGCGGGTGAGCCAGTGAGTACTTGAGAGGGAGATCCTGCTCCCTCTCGCGCGGTCCGGCACCATGTCTGGCCCGACGAATTGTGCAGACCACACAGAGAAGAAACATCCGGAATTTGTAAT
>JAJYKO010000422.1 GCA_021788565.1 Chloroflexota bacterium | reverse complement strand
CGATCTGGTTCTTTACCGCAGAACCGAGAAGGAGATGCCAGCCTACCGGCCGGAGCTCGAGTTCGCGAGGCTGGAAGGGATCCAGTTCCAGTGGCTGACCGCTCCAGTGAACATCCTCGGTGAAGAGCGCGTCTCCGGGCTGGAGTGCGTGCGGATGAGCCTCGGGGAACCGGATGGGACCGGGCGGCCGCGGCCAGTGCCGGTGGCCGGCAGCGAGTACGTGATGGCTGTCGACGTCGTTATCAAGGCGCTTGGTCAGTCCCCCTCCGACGAGTTGGCGTCCGAACTGGGAGTCGAGGTCAAACGCGGACTTATCAAGACCGATCCAGAGAGCGGTCGCACATCCAATCCCAAGGTGTTCGCGGGCGGCGACTGCGTGCGCGGTGGCAGCGAGGTCGTGTTCGCGGTGCGAGAGGGCAAACGAGCGGCGCGCGGTATCGACGCGGCCATCATGGGTGTTAGGTGAAGGGAGATACAAGATGGTAGACCTGAGCGCAAACCTGGCCGGCATTAAGTCACCCAATCCCTTCTGGCTCTCCTCCGGCCCCGTGACGAACACCGCGGCGCAGGCCATCCACGCGTTCGAGGCAGGGTGGGGTGGGTTCGTCTGGAAGACGATCGGGACACCCATCATCAACGTCAGCTCGCGCCTGGGCGGCTTGAATTACGGCCACCATCGGCTGATGGGTCTGAACAACATCGAGCTGATCTCCGATCGCACGATCGCGGACAACGTGCGGGAGATAGCCGAGGTAAAGAAGCGCTTTCCCGATCGGGCCGTCATCGGCTCTCTAATGGCGGAGAGCACCAAGGAATCGTGGCAGGATCTGGTGCGAGCGGTCCAAGACTCCGGATGCGACGGCCTCGAGCTCAACTTCAGCTGTCCCCACGGCATGCACGAACGAGGAATGGGGTCTCACATCGGGCAGGTGCCGGAGCTCACCGAGCGGACAATGGCATGGGTCAAGGAGGTAGCTCACCTTCCGGTCATCGTCAAGCTGACGCCCAACGTCACAGACATCCGCATGCCGGCGGAAGCGGCCAAGGCTGGAGGTGCCGATGCCATCGCGCTGATCAACACCATCAGCAGCATAATGGGTGTCGATATCGACAACTTCCAGCCGGTCCCGTCCGTGAACGGGATGGGCACCCACGGCGGCTACTGCGGGCCCGCGGTGAAGCCAATCGCCATGCACATGGTCAACAGTCTCGCCACGGATCCGGAGCTCGGTCTGCCTATCTCGGGCATCGGCGGCATCGCCACATGGCGCGATGCGCTGGAGTTCATACTCCTCGGCGCCACCACCGTTCAGGTACACACCGCGGTGATGCACTGGGGCTTCCGCATAGTGGAGGACATGATCGATGGTCTCACCAACTACATGGAAGATAAGGGGATCGCATCGGTCAGTGAACTGGTGGGCAAGGCGGCGCCGAAGTTCACCGACTGGGGCAAGCTGGACCTGAATTACCAGGTGCGGTCACAGATCAATCCCGATGTGTGCGTCGGCTGCCAGGTGTGTTATCCGGCCTGCGTGGACGGCGGACACGATGCGATCAGGCTGCAGGCTGGAACCAGGATCCCCGTGGTGGATCAGGAGCACTGCGTCGGCTGCAACTTGTGCATGCTGGCCTGCCCGGTCGACGGCGCGATAACGATGGTACGGGTCGATGAGGACAAACCTTACCTCAGCTGGGAGCAGTATGTGGAGGAAACCGGATCGACCAGTTGCTGCGGCTAATATCACCCATCCCCGGCCGGTGATTGACAGCCTGGGATCGACGAGGAAAGGAGGAATGAGAGAGTCTATGTAGTTCCACGGACAGCGCTGGTTCCCGAGTTCCTAAGACACTGTGTTGCCTGTGGTTCAGTTCGACCATCGCATTGGGTATTCGCCCTCCAAAAGGAGGAAGGAGAACAAAATGGCATCAATCGTTTCAACTGAGATTTGGCACCCCGATGGCCGTGTGGAGCTGCGTAGCCTCGATGAGATAAAGCAGAGCCCATACTACAACGAAGACCTCGCTCCCGTGCCGGTCTCGAGGCGCAACTGGACGACCTACAACTATGTAGCGCTCTGGATCGGCATGGCACACTGCATCCCGACCTACATGATGGCCGCGGGCTTGGTCGCCGTCGGCATGAACTGGTGGCAGGCGATTTTGACGATCGCCCTGGGCAACATCATCGTTCTGCTTCCGATGCTGCTCAACTCACACGCGGGAACCAAGTACGGCATCCCCTTCCCCGTCTTCGTGCGGTCCTCTTTCGGTATTCTCGGTTCCAACGTGGCGGCGCTGCTACGCGCCGGCGTCGCATGCGGGTGGTTTGGCATCCAGACCTGGATCGGTGGTGGCGCTCTCTACACAGTTATGGGTGCCCTGTTCGGCAATGCATGGCTGAAGATGGGCGGCCAGATCGGCGGGAACTACGTGAGTATGTGGCTCGCCTTCCTGGTATTCTGGGCGTTGAACCTCTACATCATCGAGAGCGGCGGAATGGCGGCCGTTCGGCGCTTCGAGAACTGGGCCGCTCCCTTCGTGCTGGTGATGGCGATCCTCCTGTTCATCTGGATGGTGAGCCAGGCCAACGGCCTCGGCCCGATCCTGGCCGAGCCCGGCAAGCTCAACACCTTCAGCGCCTTCTTCCCCGTGTTCATGCCGTCGCTGATGGGCATGATCGGCTTCTGGGCAACGCTCTCCCTGAACATGCCGGACTTCACCAGGTTCGGCGCCAGCCAGCGGGTTCAGATCGTCGGTCAGATCAGCGCGCTGCCCACGACCATGACATTGTTCTCGGCCATCGGTATTCTGATCACCTCCGCGACCGTCATCGTCTACGGCGGTGGCGACCCCGCCAAGGCGATCTGGGATCCCGTCGTGCTGGTCGGAAAGTTCTCGAACCCGGTCGTCGTGATCATCGCCCTGGTCACCCTGGCGGTCGCAACCCTGTCGGTGAACATCGCGGCGAACGTCGTCTCCCCGTCGAACGACTTCTCCAACGCGTTCCCCAAGGTGGTCAGCTTCAAGACCGGCGGATACATCACCGGCATCCTCGGTATCCTGATCATGCCTTGGCGGCTGCTGTCCGACCCGAGCATCTACATCTTCTCCTGGCTGACGCTCTACGCAGGGGCCCTGGGGGCGATCGCAGGGGTCATGGCAGTCGACTACTGGTTGATTCGCAAGACCAGGCTGAACCTGACAGACCTCTACAAGGGTGAAAGCCGCTACGGGAAGTGGAACTGGCGGGCAATCGTGGCAGTCGCGGTGGGGATATTCTTCGCCATCGGTGGCTACTACGACCCCACCGCGGGCGTGCCGAACGGGCTAATCCCCGCGCTGAAGGGACTGTATGACTACAGCTGGCTAGTCGGGTTCTTCCTCTCTGCAATCCTTTACTACGTGCTGATGAAGGTCGCACCGGCGACCGCAGAGGATCGGGAGACAGCTAAGGCCGTTTAGACCAAATTCAAGGTGAAACCCGCGGGGTCTCGGGGAATAGAGCCCCAGACCTCCAAGGTCTTCGAGACCTCGGAGGTCTGGTCCCCCGCGGGTTTGGTCGCCACTTTACTTTTAGGAGGCAAATCGATGCGGACGCTGATCAAGGGTGGCACCGTCGTGACGGCGGCCGACACCTTCGTCGCCGATGTCTTGATCGGCGACGGGAAGGTGCTGGCAATCGGCAAAGACCTGGAAGCAAGCCACGATCGCGTAATTGAGGCAAAGGGCAAGTATCTGTTCCCGGGCGCCATCGACGTGCATACGCACCTGGATATGCCGTTCGGCGGGACGATGTCCTCGGACGACTTCGAGACGGGGACGAAGGCCGCCGCTATGGGCGGCACCACCTCCCTCGTGGACTTCGCCATTCAGCCCAAGGGTTCTACGCTGAAACAAACCCTGGACATATGGCACGAGAAGGCTCGAGGCAAGGCTTGCATCGACTACGGGTTCCACGTGGCCATCACCGATCTCCCGGACTCGGTCCTGGATGAGATGCCCGAGATCGTCGAGGCAGGGGTGAGCAGCTTCAAGCTCTTCATGGCCTACAAGGGCTCGCTCCAGGTGGACGACGCGACCTTCTTCAAGGCTCTGGTCAAGGCGAAGGAGTGCGGCGCGTTGATCTCGTTCCACGGTGAGAACGGCGACGTGATCGACGTCCTGGTCAAGCGAATGCTGGCAGCCGGTCAGACCACACCCCGCTACCATGCCCTCAGCCGGCCTCCCGGGGCCGAGGCCGAGGCGACGGCCCGGGCCATTGCCCTGGCCGAGATGGCGGACGCGCCCATCTACGTAGTTCACCTCAGCGCCACTTCCGCGCTGGAAAAGGTGATGGCTGCACGCGATCGGGGTCTGCCCGTCTATGCCGAGACCTGCCCCCAGTATCTCTTGAAATCCATCGAAGACTACGACGAGCCCGATTTCGGAGGGGCGAAATACGTGTGCTCGCCGCCACTCCGGGACAAGTCCAACTGGCCCAGGTTGTGGGACGGTTTGGCCGCCGGGCACCTGCAGACGGTCGCGACCGATCACTGCCCATTCTTCTTCAAGGGACAGAAGGAGATGGGACGCGACAACTTCGCGGCGATCCCGAACGGGGTCCCCGGCATCGAGACCCGGCTGGACGTCATGTACACCGCCGGGGTCGTCGGCGGCAAGATCGGCTTGAACAAGTTTGTCGACCTCGTCGCGACCATGCCGGCCAAACTGTTCGGACTCTACCCGGAGAAGGGGACCATAGCCGTGGGCAGCGATGCCGACCTGGTCCTTTTCGATCCCGAGGCGACGCACGTGATCTCGGCGGCCAACCTCCACCAGCGCGTCGACTACACTCCCTTCGAGGGATTCGAGGCGAAGGGACAGGTGAAGACCGTGCTTTCTCACGGCGAGGTGATAGCTGACAACGGCGTGTTTGCTGGTCACGCTGGGTCAGGGAAGTTCCTGCAACGCAAGCGATTCTCGGCGCAATGATGCGAGTTGGAAGTCATTGGTCATCGGTCATCAGTCGGCGTCTTGACTCATGACTCATAGCTGGTGACTCCTTAGGAGGAAATGACAACATGACGGAAAGCTCAGTGCTTCCCAGCCTGGAGGCAGAGACAGTCTCGCGCGAAACGCGCGAACACGTCCTCGTCTCGTGGGCGGCTCAATCCAAGGTCAATCCGCTCGTCATCACGGACGCGAAGGGAGTCTGGATGTACGATGCGAGCGGCCGGAAGATCCTCGATTTCTCGTCCCAACTCCTGAACCTGAATGTGGGGCACAAGCACCCGAAGGTGATCAAGGCCATCCAGGAGCAGGCCGAGAAGCTGGCCTACATTGGTCCCAGCTTCGCCAACGACGCGCGGGCGGAGTTGGCCAGGATGCTCGCCGAGAAGGCCCCGGGCGATCTCACCCGCGTGCTGTTCACCACGGGCGGCGCCGAGGCGAACGAGAATGCGATCAAGGCAGTGCGGCTCGCGACGGGGCGCCGGAAGATCATCACTCGCTACCGGTCGTATCACGGCGCTACGGCCGGCGCGATATCCCTCAGCGGTGACCAGCGGCGCTGGCCCAACGAGCCCGGTATCGACGGCATAGTGCGAGTACACGACCCCTACTGCTATCGCTGCCCGTTCCGAGAGAAACCCGAGAGCTGCGACCTCGCGTGCGTAAAGAACATCGAGGAAGTGATCTGGTACGAGGGACCGGATCAGATCGCGGCTATCCTGGTAGAAGGGCTCACCGGCACCAACGGCATCTTCGCCACGCCACCGGGGTACATGCCCGCGCTTCGAGCCCTCTGCGACAAGTACGGCATCCTTCT
>JAJYKO010000421.1 GCA_021788565.1 Chloroflexota bacterium | reverse complement strand
ATGTGGAGGGAGGTGATCACCATCAGCATCGTCATCACCATCTGCGCGAAGATGACGCTGACCATGGCGACGACCACGCCCGGCTGCCGCACGATCTCCGGCAGGGGTCGGGCAGGGCCGAGCTTCGTGAAGGCGTCGGGGTGCTGCCTGGCTATCTCTCGCCCCAGGTCGCGAGGGTCAGGTCTGAGTCCGACAAATAGCATCACCGCCGTCAGGGCGAAGAACGCCAGCCCGACGCTGTACGGCCCGGCGAGTTCGTCCAGTCCGGCTGCCAGCGCCAGGTGGCCCGTGGGTCCCACGAGCAGGGGGCCGAGTACGGCGCCGACTGTGCCGCCCAGGACGACGTTGGAGATGGCACGTCCACGCTCTGCCGGCAGGTGGACCTCCGCGGCGGCGAAGCGGCTGAGCTGCACCGCGGAGTTGGCGACGCCGTTCAGGGCGAGGCCGCCGAGGAAGATCGGAAAGGAGTGGGCGATCACCGCACTACCTGCTATCGCTGCCCCGAACGTGCCTATCACCAGGCCCGCCGTCAACCCCAGGCGACGGCCGATCCGCTCCATGGTGAAGCCCCATCCAAATGCGGCGAAGGCGCCGCCGAAGACGTAGACGGCACTTGGCAGCCCCGCGAGGGATGGGTTGCCACTGAGGCCCGCTCCCACGATGGCGTTCACCGTGGTGGCCGCGATGAAGCCAGCGGAGCCCAGACTCTGGGCAATGAACAGCAAGATGGTCAGCCTTCGTGCGACTCTAGAGTAGTCCTTCATTTCTCCCCCCGCCGGGTCGTGGCGATACCCGGAGAGGGTATTCTACGCGCGGCCGCCTCCCAGGACAACGAGATGACGGCGAAATATGAGACTAATTAGGTCATATTGGTTGACTGTTGTCTCGGGTGTCGCTAAAATGCCCTCTAGCCCTGGCAAGGACTTTGCAATTTCGTTCACAGATCACGGTCTTCCCCGGCGGTTAGGTCCCGACAACGGCGTCTTTCCCGCGGTATGCGGCCCATGCTCAACGTGGAGGCACTTATGGACGGGCTCTTACTGGCGCGCTCGCAGTTCGCTGTTACCACCGTTTACCACTTCTTCTTCGTGCCACTCACCCTGGGTCTTTCCATCCTCGTCGCCATAATGGAGACCCTCTATGTCCGTAGTGGGGACGAGCGCTACAAGCGAATGACCCAGTTCTGGGGCAAGCTCTTCCTCATCAACTTCGCCATGGGCGTGGCGACCGGCATCGTGCAGGAGTTCCAGTTCGGATTGAACTGGTCCACATACTCTCGCTTTGTCGGGGACATCTTCGGCGCCCCGCTGGCTGTGGAAGCGCTTCTGGCCTTTTTCGTCGAGTCCACCTTCCTCGGCGTGTGGATCTTCGGCTGGGACAGGTTCCCGAGGCGGCTCCACGCCGCCGCCATCTGGCTGGTAGCCATCGGCTCGAACCTCTCGGCCTTCTGGATCCTCGTGGCCAACTCCTTCATGCAGGAACCGGTGGGCTACGTTCTCCGCAACGGCCGCGCGGAGATGACCGACTTCTTTGCTCTGATTTCCAACCCGCACGTGCTGCTCCAGTTCCCGCACGTCGTATTTGCCGGTGTGTGCACGGCCGGGTTCTTCGTACTGGGGATAAGCGCCTTTCACCTGGTGAGGAATAGTAGCGAACGCGAGTTCTTCAGCAGATCCTTTAAGATTGCTGCCATCTACGGGCTGGTCGGTGCCCTGCTGGTCATCCCGGTGGGTCACATCCAGGCTCAGCACGCGGTTGAGACACAGCCGATGAAGATGGCAGCGGCCGAGGCGTTGTGGAACACCGAGGATCCAGCGGCGCTCTCCCTCTTCACGTGGGGCGACGAGGCGCACCGCAGGGACGTGTTCGCTATTCGGATCTATCCCTTCCTCAGCCTGCTGAGCTACGGAACGCCCTACGGTCAGGTTGAGGGGATCAACCAGCTTCAGGCACAGTACCAGAAGCAGTATGGGCCGGGCGACTACGTGCCACCCGTTGCGGTCGCCTACTGGAGTTTCCGCATCATGGTGGGGGCGGGCTTCGTTATGCTGTTGCTAGCCGCTTATGCCGCGTACATGGTGCTCAGGCGGAAGATTCTGCCGAAGCCGTGGTTCCTTCACGCACTGGTAGCTGCCATTGCCTTGCCCTACATGGCAAATACCACGGGATGGCTGCTCTCGGAGTTGGGCCGCCAGCCATGGATCGTCTTCGGGCTGATGAAGACTACCCAGGCCGTATCTCCGACGGTGCCAGCCGCCATGGTGGCGTTTTCGCTCGCCGGCTTCACCCTGCTGTACGGTGCGCTGATGGTCGCCGACGTCTTCCTGATGGTCAAGGCAGCCAAAGGCGAGCCAGGCGCCGAGCCTGAACCAGGGCTTGCCTACCAATTGTGAAGTGATGAGTATCGGGTGATGAGTAATTTGTGAGATAGATGCCACTCATCGCTGGAGGAGAGAGATGGACCTAAATACACTCTGGTTCATACTTGTCGCGGTGCTGTTCACCGGCTTCTTCTTCCTGGAAGGCTTCGACTACGGGGTGGGCATCCTGCTGCCCTTCCTGGGCAAGGACGACACCGACCGGCGGGTGATCATCAACTCTATAGGCCCGCACTGGGACGGCAACGAGGTCTGGCTGCTTACTGCAGGGGGCGCGATCTTCGCTGCCTTCCCCAACTGGTACGCCACCATGTTCAGCGGCTTCTATCTGGCGCTGGTGCTCATGCTGTTCGCCCTGATCGTGCGTGGGGTCGCTTTCGAATTCCGCGGGAAAGATCCTCGCCCAGGTTGGCGCAGCTTCTGGGATTGGATGATCTTTGTGGGGAGCTTCGTGCCGGCCCTGCTATGGGGAGTTGCCGTCGGCAACCTCCTGATCGGGGTGCCCATCGACGCCAACATGAACTACGTCGGCGGCTTCTTGAATCTGCTGAACCCATTTGCCCTGGTAGGCGGGCTGGCCTTCGTCGCACTTTTCGTCACCCATGGGGCCGTCTTCCTCACGCTCAAAGCGGACGTCGATATCTCTGCCAGGGCCCGCTCGGCGGCGATGGCAGCGTGGATCCCGACGGTAGTTCTGGTAGTGCTGCTCGTCGGTGCCAGCTTCTTCGTGACCGACATCTTCACCAGGCCAGGTCTGACACCCCTCCCCGCGGCTCTGCTAGCAGCCGTCGCCCTGCTGGCTGCTGGCTGGTTCCTGCGCAGCAACCGTGACGGATGGGCCTTCGTAATGACCGGACTCACCATAGCCATGGCAACCGTAATGGTGTTCACCGGGCTCTTCCCTCGGGTGATGATCTCGAGCCTGAATCCTAGCTGGAGCCTGACTATCCACAACGCCTCGTCCAGCCCCTATACTCTGCAAGTGATGACGATCGTCGCCGTGGTGTTCGTGCCCATCGTCCTTCTCTACCAGGGCTGGACTTACTGGGCTTTCCGAAAGCGGGTCACCCGAACGCAACCGCTGGAGTACTAGAACCAAGCATATGAACCTCGATAGGCGGCTGCTGGCGGAGGCGAGGGCTGTCTGGCTCTACCTGGCGCTCACCGTGGGGGCCGGCCTGCTGGCCGGCATCGCCTTCATCCTGCAGGCCCACTTCCTCAGCGGGGCGGTCGCGGCCGTCTTCCTCGGGGGAGCCAACCTGGACGGGGTCCGAACGGCCCTTGGCCTTCTGCTGGCCGTCATCCTCGTGCGTGCCGGGCTCGTCTGGGGCAAGGAGGTACTGGCTGCGCGCGCCGCGGGCCAGATCAAGACGCGACTCCGGCAGCGACTTTTCGCCAGGCTGCTGGACCTTGGTCCCGTTCACACCTCTGGAGAGCGCACCGGAGAGCTGGCCAACACCCTAATCGAAGGTGTGGAGGCCCTGGATGCCTACTTCAGCCAGTATCTTCCCAACCTGGCGCTGGCGGTCCTCATCCCCCTCGCGATCCTGCTGGTCGTCTTCCCTCTGGACCCGCTCACGGGCGTTGTCTTCCTGCTGACGGCTCCGCTGATCCCACTCTTTATGATCCTGATCGGCAAGCTTGCCGACTTGCTGACCCGAAAACAGTGGGAGTCGCTCAGCCGGATGAACGCGCACTTCCTCGACGTGCTTCAGGGACTCACCACGCTCAAACTGTTCAATCGGAGTCGGGCGCAGATCGAGACCATCGCCGTTATCACCGATCGTTTCCGCGACACGACCCTCGGAGTGCTGCGAGTGGCGTTCCTATCAGCCCTGGTTCTGGAGATAGTCGGAAGCATCAGTACCGCGATCGTCGCCGTGGAGGTGGGGCTGCGCCTGCTCTACTCCACCATCAGCTTCGAGGAGGCCCTCTTCATTCTGGTGCTGGCGCCGGAGTTTTACCTGCCGCTGCGAAACCTGGGTGCCAGCTTTCACGCCGGAATGTCCGGCGTTGCCGCCGCCCGGCGGATATACGAGGTGCTCGGCCCGAGTGACGAGGAGACGGGGAGACGCGGAGACGTGGAGAAAGACCGGAAACCGGATAGACAGGATGAACAGCACTCCGCCATCTCGTTCCGCGACGTCCATCTGGCATACGAGGGAGGTGAGAGGGCGGCACTCAGGGGAGTCTCCTTCGAGATAGCGGCAGGGGAGAAGGCGGCACTGGTCGGACCCAGCGGCTCCGGCAAGAGCTCCATAGCGAGCCTGCTGCTCCGCTTCGTCGAGCCCGATCGGGGGGAGATTCTCGTCGGTAAAACCCCGCTGCGCGCTGTTCCCCGCGAGGAATGGAGGGAACGGGTGGCCTGGGTGCCTCAGAGCCCTTACCTATTCGCGGCCACGGTCGCGGAGAATATCCGCCTCGGCCGGCCGGCTGCCACTGATGAGGAGGTGAAGCGTGCGGCGGAGCGCGCCGGGGCAGGGGAGTTCATCGAGCGCTTGCCCATGGGATACGACACGCCGATTGGCGAGCGGGGTGCCAGGCTGAGCGGCGGACAGGCGCAGCGAATCGCCCTGGCGCGGGCCTTTCTGAGGGACGCGCCGCTGCTGGTCCTGGATGAACCCACCTCCAACCTGGATCCGGAGAATGAGGTCCTCGTGCAGGCGGCTATCGAGCGATTGGTGGAAGGCCGGACGGTGCTCGTCATCGCCCACCGCTTGGGCACGATCAACCGGATGGATCGGATTGTGGTGTTGGAGAACGGCGTGGTGGCCGAAGCGGGCAGCCCCGGCGAACTCTCGCGGCGAGAAGGCCTGTTCAGTCGACTGGCGAGGGCACACTCTGAGGGTACCCGTTCCAATCTTGTGGGGGCCGGCAGGACCGCCGACTCGTCGCCCGAGGCTGAAGCCATCGGGCTGAAAAGAGAAAGCCCTTCGGGCTGGGACCGGGAGGGCGAAGCTCCCGCTGAGCCGCCACGTGATGGCCAGCCCACTCTCCCCTCTAGGACGGCCGTTCCCATGGCCACGCTGCCTTTGGGAGAGCGTGAACGTGCCCTCTGGCATAAGCCCATGGATGAGGGCACTTCAGGTGCGTTGGTCCTGCGCGACGAGGCGGCTCGCCAGGAGGCTCGCCCTCCCCTCATCCAATCCACCACGCCTCCACTCGCCCCGTCTCCCCGTCCCCCCGTCTCGTCCTGGACCGTCTTCTGGCAACTCGTTCGCCTCGTGGCACCGTTCAAGGGATGGATTGCCCTCGCCGCTCTGCTGGGGTTCGCGACGGTCGGCAGCGGGATCGGCCTCATTGCCACGGCCTCTTTTCTGATCGCCAGCGCTGCTCTCCATCCGTCGGTGGCAGATCTCGCCGTTCCCATCGTGGGGGTTCGCTTCTTCGGCATTTCTCGCGGCGTGTTCCGTTATCTGGAGCGATACGTCT
>JAJYKO010000420.1 GCA_021788565.1 Chloroflexota bacterium | reverse complement strand
ATCGTCACCGCAGCGCCGGCGATCGATAATTTCGTTCTGGTCGGCGCCGCCCAGTCGCTCGATGGTGGGCTGGCGGTGAACCAACAGTCCCACCCAACGTTGGAGTGGACGGTGGCGGCCGAGTCCTCCGCTGCGCTGGATCACCTGGTCTACCTGGCAGACCACCAGCAGCAGGTCATCCCAACGTCATCCACCGGCGGACAGGTGCTTCCTCCGAACACCCACTCCATGGGCGTGAGCGGTCTGGCGGACGGAAAGTGGTATCTGCACCTTTGGGCAGTGGACAAGGCCGGACAGGTCGGGAAGCCGGCGACGCTCGCGGTTACGATCGCCCGAACTCCGCCGACAATCTCGGACGTCATCTTCCGGTCCTGGGCGACGAATCCGCTCTACCAGACTATTCCGATCCGGTTCACGGTCTCCAGCGCGGCCAGCGTGAAACTCACGATCGTCGTGCAAGCGACCTCGGCCCCGGTGCACGTGTACGACCTTGGCCAGCAGACGGCTAACAAAGAGATCCAGGCGTCCTGGGACGGCAAGGACCAGCAGAACCAGGTTGTAGCGAACGGGGAGTACGCGTTTATCATCGATGTCGTAGACGCTGCGGGCAACCAGGTTCAGGCACGTTACAATGGGCTGAGCATCACCAACAAGGTCATCCGCGTGTCGCTCGCCAAAGAGTCGCTGACGGCTTACGACGGCTCGAAGCCGTTCCTCACGACCCAGGTTACGACCGGTGGCCAGACCCTGCCCACCCCGACGGGCACGTTCGAGATCTTGAGCAAACAGTCTCCCTTCGTCTTTCACTCGCCCTATCCCAAGGGCTCACCCTATTGGTACGCGGATGTGACGTCGCACCAGGCGATGCTGTTCAACCAGGCGGGCGCGGACTTCATCCACGATGCGCCGTGGCGAACGATCTTTGGGCCGGGCTCTAATGGCCCCGGAATCCCCGGCGCGACCTTCACCGGCTCGCACGGCTGCGTCGAGCTCCCTGCGAGCGTTATGCCCAAGCTGTTCGGTTGGGCTCTCCTGGGCACGCCGGTGATCATCACACCCTGAACCCGGTACGGTTTCACCATCGCCGCCGGGAGGCGGCTCCTACGCCTCGGAGAGCTTGGCGCCCGTAGGAGCCGGCTCCGGCCGGCGAACGTCTCCCTTCAAACGTGTGGACTATCGCCGCCGGGAGGCGGCTCCCACATGGTGAGGATCTCGGCGATAAGAAGGCACAAAACAAGGGGTCTGGACGAACTCCAGACCCCATACGTTGCGCTGCCGTGGCGCGCCCGAAGGGATTCGAACCCCCGACACCTGGTTCCGAAGACCAGTGCTCTAATCCACTGAGCTACGGGCGCAATAGAGGGATACTGGGGTGAGGAAGGGGATTCGAACCCCCGATCTCCAGGGCCACAACCTGGCGCCTTAAACCACTTGGCTACCCTCACCACAAATCGGGTGCCAGAACCTACTGGATTATACCAGCGCCCGCGACCACCCCGCAACTTGAGCGGCCGTTGTGTTGGGCCTGGCGCATCTCGATCCCTATCATGAGCAGTCGATACAGGAGAGCAGGACTACAGCCCCGGAGGGCTTGGCGCGCAGCAAGGGAGCGCCAAAGCCTGAAGCAAAGCGCAGGGGGCGCCAAGGCCTGAAGGGCCGGCCCAGGATAGCCCAGGGCCGCCGCCCTGGGAAATGGGGATCCCGATACCCGGAGCCCTGTAGGGGCGAGCCGATCCTGGTTCTCCGCTGGGCCGCCTTTTCAGGGCTCGGGGCGCACGGAAAGTGCTTCTCCGACCCGATGAGACGCGTTGACCCCGATGGCTGTGTCACGTCTCCCCGAAACCCCGAAGCCCTGCGAAACCTGAGGCGGGTCCGGGCGGTCAAACGTTGTTGTAGCAGCCCGTCGTGGATTAGACGAATGTACCCAGGTCGATACGCGTTTCGGCGGATGTGCCGTAGGCGCAGGCGACTTACACTGTGCCACCGATGGGGACGGGCTTTGAACGGGCCGTGACGCGAGCGAGCGATGCGTCGCGGGGTCTGGCCGACGGCGGGCCGGCAGGGCCGCCGGCCCCTACAGGTTATTGCGAGGGGCAAGCCCCTGCAGGCTGTTGCGAGGGACAGGCGCCTATAGGTTGTCGCCAGGGACAGGCCCCTACCGTTGCCAGGGAGCCAACCGCTGCGGGGCATTGTGGAGAATCGCCGGACCATGGCGGCGGCTGGGGTTGAAGCTTCTTGCTAGTTGTGGATCGTCCTTGACTTGTACCTTGAAGATGATATCCTGTGGCCGTTGGCAACGTTTTCGATTTCCCATGGAGGAGCCCTCATGAGTTGGCGGCAGTGGTTTGGCCTCGAGAATGAGCCCAAGAAGGTCGAAGAGCGGACGCCACAGACTCTCCAGGTTGGGGACGTGGTCTCCTACAAGGACGATGACTACATGGTGGATCAGCGGATCGAGTACCGCGGCGATGGCGGCGACGTCTGGTGGGACTTCCTGCTGACCAATCCCAAGGACAATTACTGGCTCGGCGTTGTCGAGGACGAGGGCCTCGTCCTGACCCTCTACCACAGCGTGCCTTTCCATCCGGACATGCCGCCGCCCGTTCACCTGGAGTACCAGGGCGAGAAGTACTCAAGGAGCGAGTACGGATTCGCCGACGCCGTCATCAGGAAGAAGTCGAAGCTCACCACCTCCGGCCGGGTCGAGTACTGGGACTACGAGAGCGAAACAGGTAGAGCCCTCTCCATAGAGCGATGGGGCGTGAATGCGGTGAAAGAGGACCAGTCGCAAATGACTGGTACCGTCCAGTGCAGTATCGGGGACGTGATCAAGGCTTACCAGATAACCATATTCCCGGGGAACCCGCAGGATCAGTAGCTGCCTCGTCGACGCCATCTTACGTTCTGCAGCGCTCGTCCGATCTCGTCTACTATCTCTTCGAGGACGCAGCCCCACGCGACCTGGTCCGTGTGCTGGCTGAGCGGAAGCTGGTTCTGCCGGGCGGCGAGGTAACGTTAGCCGTCATCGGGAGCAGCCACTTCCTCGAGGTGGCAGCAGGCGACGTGGTGATCTCCGAGATGCTGGTATCCCGCCGGCCTCGCCTGGATGGCCTGCCTGACGGTGTGAGGATCGGCGCAGCTGGCGAGTGGAAGCGCGAGCTTCGGCTGAACGGCGTGACCTACCGCTTCGAGCTGCACGTCTCGCGTTACAGCTCGCAGGAGCTAGATCGCGATACGGCGCAGCTCGCGCTCTCGGCCCCCACCCGGCTGAGCTACCTATTCCCGAGGCGGGCCGATGAAACCGGGGCCATTACCTGCATCGAATGGCAGCTGGATGGCAACCGGATAACCGTGGAGACCTACCATACGTTCCCTGAAGAGCCGGCTATGGTGCGCAGCCGCTCCGTGGTCGATCTTCCGGAGAAGGGGGTCGCACTGTGAACAGGCTGGTGATGACTCTGATAATATTCGTCATCCTGGCGATCTGGATCTCCGCTCTGGCCAACGCCTGTGCCCCGAGTAGTTCCGCGGGTGGCTTCTTCGGCCCGTCAGCGCCGATTTTTGTGGGCGGAGGGGGCGGGTGGAACCAGGGTGGCTGGAACCCGGGCGGCAGTGGCAGTACCTCGTCGTCCGCAGGGCGGAGCAGCGGCGGATTTGGTTCCCGTGGCGGCGGCATCAGCGGTGGAAGTGGAGGTAAGTAGACCATGCCAGAGATCGGCGCATTCCTCTCCAACGTGGCGGGATCAATAGTCTGGGCGGTCATCGGCGTCCTATTGCTCATCCTAGCCTTCAGAATATTCGATCTCAGCGACCCGGTCCGCTACCACGTCGAGATCGAGAAGGGGAACGTCTCCGCCGGTGTGGTCATGGCGGGCGTCATGATCGGCATGTCCATAATCATCTACGCGGCGATAAGATAGCCGTCAGCCGTCAGCTTTCAGCAAGGTTGAGCAAGTGGCTGGCCAGGCGAGATCTCGCGACCGGCTCGCACATCCGTTACTGAACCAAAGCCAGGATGAAACCCGCGGGGTCTCGGGGATCACGGCGCGCCAGTTCAGGATCAGGGGCCAAAGACCCCGCGGGTTTGGTCGCCGCTTTACTTTAGTGCTGGCCGGTAGCTGAAAACCGTCGGCTGATAGCTGGTGACCATGAAAGAAATGTCCCAAGAGTTGGCGGCAGGGGGCCGCACGCGCCCCCTGCCTCTGCTGTTCTCCGTATTCGTCATAGCGGCCTGCGGGATCGTCTACGAGCTAATGATCGCGACAGTGAGCTCGTACCTGCTGGGCGACTCCATTTACCAGTTCTCGGTGACCATCGGCCTCTTCCTCACCTCCATGGGAATTGGCTCCTTCCTCTCCCGGGGCCTCCGGCGTGACCTCCTGCTCTCGTTCATCGCGGTCGAGCTGCTGTTAGGAGCGATCGGCGGAAGCTCAGCGCTGCTGCTTTACTACGTATTCGGCGTTGCCAAGGCGGTGTACCAGCCGACAATGTACCTGGTGATCGCCGCGATAGGCATCCTGATCGGACTGGAAATCCCCATTCTGACGCGGCTGCTCGCCGGGCGGTTCGTGCTCAGGGTCAACATCGCCAACGTTCTCTCCTTCGACTACCTGGGCGGGCTGATCGGCTCCCTCGCCTTCCCGTTGATTCTTCTGCCGTACCTTGGGCTCATCCGCACCTCGCTGGCGGTGGGAATGCTGAACGTGGCAGTAGGAGCGGTGGTCATGATCGCTCACCGGCGAGAGCTTCCAGAGCGTGTGTATGCGGGGGTCCTCGCCGTGGTTATCTTCGGCCTCCTGTCCACTGGAATGGTGAAGAGCGCGGAGCTGTGGGATCGGCTGGAGCAACAGCTCTACCGGGACCCCGTCGTCTACTCGGTGCAGACCCCGTATCAGCACATCACCATCACCCAGTGGCGAAACGATATCCGTCTGTTCCTCGACGGCCATCTCCAGTTCAGCTCTGTGGACGAGTACCGCTACCACGAGTCGCTGGTGCACCCCGTGATGGGATCGACCCCCGACCACTCCCAGGTGCTCGTGCTGGGTGGAGGCGACGGCCTGGCAGTGCGTGAGCTGCTGAAGTGGCCGGATGTGAAACAGATCACCCTCGTGGACCTGGATCCGCAGATGACCGGCCTGTTTCGCTCAGAGCCGGAGCTCGTGAAGCTGAACGGCGGGTCACTGAACAAACCGAAGGTGCGGGTGGTAAACGCCGACGCTTTCAAGTTCCTGGAAGACGGCGAGAACTTCTACGGGGTCATCGTGACCGATCTCCCCGATCCGCGCGACGAGAATCTCCAGAAGCTATACACGGAGGAGTTCTACCGGCTGGCGGCCAGGCGGCTGTCCGCGGATGGGGTGTTCGTGACCCAGGCGACGTCGCCGTACTTCGCCCCCGAGGCCTTCTGGTGCATCTACGAGTCGATGAAGCAGGCGTGGCCAGAAGTGGTGCCCTACCATACCAACGTTCCTTCGTTCGGGGACTGGGGGTTCATCATGGCGTCGAAAATGCCCCTGAAGCCCGACGCGATACGGGTATCCGTCCCGACCCGTTTCCTGGATAACCCTACCCTGAAGTCGCTGTTCGTGTTCCCGCGGGATATGTCGCCGGTGGCGGCGCAGCCGAACAGCCTCATTCAGCCAGTTCTCCCACGCTACTATCGCGAGGGGTGGCGGAACCCGCGGTGAGCGAGGGCTCGGTGCTCGTAGGAGCCGGCTCCTGCCGGCGAACGTCCTTCTCCGGCGGGTGGACCATCGCCGCCGGGAGGCGGCTCCTACCTGAGGGGTGGCGGAACCCGCGGTGAGAGGTAAA
>JAJYKO010000419.1:2084-5818 GCA_021788565.1 Chloroflexota bacterium | reverse complement strand
GTGCATCTCCTCCGTGATGGGCGGCAAGAGCTTTCTAGGTGCTATGGCATGCACCAGGACTGCCTCGGCTCGAATTTCGCTAGCGAGCCACGCGATGCGGCGCACGCACTCCTTCTGGGCCTCGCCGTCCACGCTGACGTCGAAGAACGCGCCATCCAGGGATCGAAGCGGACCTTCAACTATGTAGACGAAGCCAGGATCAGGTCGCAGTTCGTTCAACCGCACCGCCAGCCGTTCCAGCCTTTCCAGGTCGGCTACGTCCTGGGTGTCCAGATAGAGCTCCAGGCCCGGCGGCACCGGCGCGGAGAGGCGATCGGCCAGCTGCCCCTTTGTCGGGCGAGCCTTGAGCAAGACATTGGTCAAGCGATTAGTCCTCTTCGGCTGCGGTACCACTCAACGTACTTCTCCAACCCCTCGGGGAGTCCCACCAGCGGTTCGTACCCCAGTTCGCGCCGAGCCCTGGAGATGTCGGCCACGAGATGGCCGAAGCCCTGGCCCCGTTCCATCACGACATCCGAGTGGGATCCCGCGGCTTCTCGTACCGCCTTCGCGAGCTCTACCATGGAGGTGCCACGACCAGTGGCGATGTTGTAGCAGCAGCCGCTGGGTGCCGGCTTCTCCAGCGCCAGGACTACGCCGTGCGCCACATCCGAAACGTCGGTGAGGTCCCGCAGTTGATCTGTGTGGGCTGTCAGCGGTTCGCCACGCAGCGCACGCCCCACGAAGATGCCTACTACTCCGCTGGTCCCGCCCTGAACTATCAAACCGGGACCATAGACCGAGAAGAACCGTACCGTGCAGGCGTGGACGTCGTAGAAGCGGTGGTACATCTCGAGCCACTGCTCGCCGCACAGCTTGCTGTAGCCGTACGGGTCCTGCGGCTCGATCAGCCCGTCCTCCGCGATCGGCTGCAGGGACGGCCGGTATATCCGCTGGCTCGAGGCGAAGACGATCCTGGCGCCTCCACGGCGTGCGCCCTCCAGCATGGCCAGGGTCCCCAGGGCGTTCAGCCGGCTGAAGGTAAGCGGATCATCGAATGATGCGGAGGCGTTGGAGAGGGCCGCCAGGTGGACCACGGCGTCGACTCGGGAAGCGACGGAGACCGCCTCCTCGCTACCTACGTCCAGGCTGCGATGCTCGGCGCCCGGGATCCCCTCGGGACGCCGCGACAACGTCACCACCCGGTGACCCCTTGTCAGTAACGCTTCGACAACGTGCCGTCCGATGAACCCCGTTCCGCCCGTGACCAGCACCCTCATGACGCCGTCTCCACGCCTTTGCCCTCACCCGCCCTCGCTTCGCGTCGTGCGGCCTCTCCCAGCGGGAGAGGCGTTTTCCTGGCACCCTCTCCCTCTGGGAGAGGGTTGGGGTGAGGGTGGAATGCGATCCAGTGGTCCAGCACCTCCACCAGCCCCTCTTCCAACGACCGACGAGGCGCGAAACCGATCTCGTCCATGGCGGAACTGAACTCGCATGGCGCGACCGCACCCTCGGAAGCCGGTGCCTCCACGAGCACATTCAACCCCCTGGACGCGCCGATGCGCTGCACGATCCCCGCCACGTCTGCCACCGAGGCCGTCTCGCCCAGCAGATTCACCGCGCTGAACCCCTCGCGCGGCCACCTCGCGAGTTCCATCATCCCTCGGGCCGCGTCGTCCACGTGGACCATACTTGTGGGATTGAACGCGCTCGCGTCCACTCGCAGCACTTCTCTCCTCGCGGCCTGCAGGCAGAACTTGTTCGGCGCAGTCACGAAACGCGGATCGCTCTTCATTACCGGGCTCAAGCCGTACACCAGTCCGATCCTCGCTGACACCGCGCGTATGCCCCTCTTCTGCGAATACATCTCCATGAGCTTCTCGACGTGAACCTTGGAGAGGTGGGACATGTCCAGTATCGGTCCAAAGGGATGGCTTTCGCTAACCACTCCCTCGATTCTCCGGCCGTAAAGCTGAATAGAGCCGCCGAAGATGAAGGTCGAGGCTCCGGCTGCGCACGCCTGCTCCAGGACCACGCGTGGCCCGATGAGGTTGGTCTCCTCGGTGTAGCGCACGGGAGCCGCCGCGGGGTTCGCGCTGGCCTGTGCGGCCAGATGGTAGATCGTATCGATGGTTACGCCGGCCTCGAATGCGCGACGGACGGCATCCTCGTCCCGCACATCTCCCTCCACGAAGGTAAAGCCCGGCCGCTTCGCCAGCATCTCAATCGCGGCGAGGTCTGTGGAGAAGAGATTGTCCAGGCCCACGACCCGCTCGCCCGAATCCAGGAGGAGCTGAGCGAGCCGGATGCCGATGTAGCCTGTGCCGGTGACGAGGGACCCCAAGAGAAGCTCCTTACAGATGGCAGCCGAGGAAGGATGATAGCATCTCAGCCCAGCCTCGAACAACTTCACCCGCTTTTCCCCGCCCCGCTATAATGTCGCGGTGCACATGCCTATCCTGTCTGGTTCCACCCTGTGGTGAGGTGTAGATGCGGTCGTACTACGTGCTGGGGATGAGGGTTGACGACGTCACCTTCGAGGAGTGCCTTGATCTGATCGACGGCTGGGTCCAGACCGGCGGTCCCCACAGCATCGTCACCCCCAACCCGGAGTTCGCCATGATGGCCCGCCGCGACCCCGACTTCCGTCAGGTGCTGAACGGGTCCACACTGGCAATTCCAGACGGCATCGGCCTCATCCTGGCCGCTCGCGCCGGGGGTTTCCGCTTTCGGGAGCACGTGCGCGGCACCGACCTCGTACACAGGACCGCCGGGCTCTGCGCTGAACGCGGCTACCGGATGTTCCTGCTCGGGGCAGCTCCAGGCGTGGCCGAGCTAGCGGCTGCTCGCCTGGTTCGGGACAACCCCGCGCTCCAGATAGCCGGCACCTACGCGGGCTCCAGCAGCCCGGCTCACGATGGCGAGACGAGGGAGGAGATACGCCGTGCCGGCCGCGTGGACGTGATCCTTGTGGCGTACGGCGCCGCCGCACAGGAGCGGTGGCTGGCGCGCAACCTCGGGGTCCTTGGCATCCCCTGCGGCATCGGCGTGGGGGGCGTGTTCAACTTCCTATCCGGTCGGAGCAGGCGCGCGCCAGAGTGGATCCGGCGGCTGGAGTTGGAGTGGATGCATCGGCTGATCACCGAACCGTGGCGCTGGCGCCGTCAGCTCGCCCTGCCACGCTTCGCGGCGACCGTTCTGTGGGAGGCTCTCACCCATCGTACGTGATGGGGAGACGCGGGGATGGGGAGGGCGAATGCCATTCGGGACTTGGCGCTGCGATCGCTTCCGCCAAGTCCTGCTGAGCCGCCTGTTCCCTACAGACGTGGCGGCTCGCCGGGAGGCTCGCCCTCCCCGCCCTCCCCCCTCACCCCGTCCCGCCTCTACTCGAACGGAAGGTGGCGGAATGCGGCGCGCTCGGACGATTCGGGATCGTGCCCGTTGCCCGAGTACGGGCCATCGTCGTGCGACGCATCCTCAGGTCGTTCCGTCACCCAGTCACCCGCCTTTGGCATCTCCAGTTCGGCTACCGCGACGGCGGACTCCCCGTCCTGGTGGGCCAGCGGTAGCGGGACTGGCTGAGAGGCGGCCTGCTCTGCGCGGGCTCGCTCGTGCTCGTCCACTATTACCCTTATCTCGTCCTCGTCCAGTTCGTCCTTTTCGAGCAACCCCTCCGCGATAGCCGCCACGGTCTCCCGGTGGTTCAGGAGCAGATCCTTCACGTTCTTGAACTGCTCCCGGAGCATCTTGTCGAT
>JAJYKO010000419.1:0-1984 GCA_021788565.1 Chloroflexota bacterium | reverse complement strand
CCCTTATCTCGTCCTCGTCCAGTTCGTCCTTTTCGAGCAACCCCTCCGCGATAGCCGCCACGGTCTCCCGGTGGTTCAGGAGCAGATCCTTCACGTTCTTGAACTGCTCCCGGAGCATCTTGTCGATCTCCTTCTTCATTGGCGGATCGGGTGTCATCTCGTTGAAGGCCCGCGACGAATAGAGCGTGCCGTTCATGCCGAACCACCCGATGCACGCCGCCGCCACCCTGGTTGCCGTCTCCAGATCCGAGGTAACCCCGGTGAGCGCTGTGCCCAGGAAGATCTCCTCGGAAGCCCTACTCGCGAGGCTGCACTGGATGTCCGCCAGCATCTCCTCGCGGGTATGGGTGTACATCTCCTCCAGCGGCTTGGTGGCGGAGAGACCCAGCGCCTGGCCGTGGCGAATGATGGTAACCTTCGTCATTCGCTGCCTGGGCAGCAGCTTCAGCTGCGCGTAGCAGTGGCCGGCCTCGTGGTAGGCGATCCGCCTGCGCTCCTCCTGCGACATCCCCTTGATGGGCTGCCGGAGGCCCCACTCGTGGGTCTCGCGCGCCAGCGTGAAGTCACGGTACGAGATGGAGTTCCGGCCATCGAAGTGCGCGAGGACTGCCGCTTCGTTGATCACGTACTTGATCGCCACGGGCGTGTAGCCGATGGTGTCGAACACCAGCCTGTCCATGTCCATCTCTTGGTGCGTGACCTTGACCAGGTAGTAGTCCAGGATCTCGCGCCGGCCGTCCGCATCCGGCAGGTCCACCGCTATCTTTCGGTCGAAGCGGCCGGGGCGGAGCAGTGCCTGGTCCAGCACTTCCACCAGGTTGGTTGCGCCGATCGTGAGCACCGGCGGGATCTCCGCCTTCCTCTTGCGCAGTCCCAGCGCCCTCAGCATCCGGCTCCAACGGCTCGGGTCCTGGGGAGGAGGGTCCATCTGCAGCAACAGCTCGTTCAGCATGCCTGTGTTGCCGCCGAACATCATTCCGCCGAACCCCGCGCCCTGACCCTGGCTGGACCTGGCCGCGCCAATGGCGTCGATCTCGTCGACGAACAGGATGCACGCCCCGTACTTTCGTGCGAGCTTGCGGGCCTTGCCGTATAGCATCATCACGCGCAGGTTGCCGATGCCCATGAACATATTCTGAAAGCTGGGGGCGCTCGCGTAGCCGAATGGGACCTTGGCTTCCGTGCTGATAGCCTGGGCCAGGTAGCTCTTGCCGGTACCGGGAGGGCCAACCAGGAGCAGGCCGCGGACAGCCTCGCCGCCCATCTGCTTGAACTCCTTCACCCCGCTCAGCAGCGTCACGATCCGTCGGGCCGACTCCAGCACCTCGGGGTTGCCCTTGTAGTCCTTAAACCCAACCCCTGTCTCGCCGGGCTTCACCCAGTACACCCTGCCTCGCCCGAGGAACCAGAAGAGGGCGACGAACTGGATGATCATGAAGAACACGGCGAAGGCGAGTTGGAACAGCATCGCGAGGCCGCTACCGACCATCGGGAGCCATACATGCCAGGATGGCACTGCGTACACCCAGAAGGCGAAGATCGCGACGGCGACCACAGCCACCTTGACGAAGTTTCCGCTGAGGAACGCGAAGAGAACGTCCAGGAAGTTATCTATCGAGTTATCTATGGTGGCCTCGTCGGGAGTGGCCTGGCGGCTGGCAGTTTGTCTCATTGCCGTTGTCCTTTCACTGGATGCTATCGATCTTGCCGTCCTGCCCGACGACGTAGATGTACGGAACGCGAGTACTGCCGCTGGGGTCCTGCTCCGTCAACACGTAGAAGTAGGCGTAGGTGCCGGTGTCTATCTGCGTGCCTCCGAAGTAGGTAGCGGCGACGTACCTGCGGCCCGACTGCTTGGCGCTATTCAGCTCCTGCTGAAGCTGGTTGACGGTGGTGTTGGACGATGACAGCTGCTGCTTGAGACTATCGCTGATGTGGTTCCACATCCCGTTGGCGTCGTAGTTTGCCTGGGCCTCCAGGTAGG
>JAJYKO010000418.1 GCA_021788565.1 Chloroflexota bacterium | reverse complement strand
GTCGACCTGGCGGACCAGAAATCGGACCTCCGTGTCCAGCAACCGACCATGGGCTATTCCCATCTGGGTAGGGCCGCCCTCCAGCACGACAGCCTCCGGCAGTGTACCTCTCAGACTTTCAGAACGTCTGCTTTCCAGGTTCTCCATGGGCAGAACTTCCTGGGTTGCTCGCGGCTGTTTCTTTTCAACGTAGGGCCTGCTACCTCATTATGATGCAAGTAGACTGCCAGAATTGGGCCAGACAGACCTACAGTCTCGTTCATCTTCTATGAGGGCGTTTGGTCCGGCCGGTTGCGAGCAGTGCTTCCTGATGTAGGGAAAGGATCTTTCGCCCCATGAGGTTTGTTATCCCCTCCTGCCTGTTGATCACCCCTTCGACCACCACCATCTGGTCGGTCTGAAGCACTTTGCGAAACTGCTGGTAGACCCCGGGTCTCAAGATGACGTTGGCAAGGCCGGTCTCGTCCTCCAGTGTGATGAAGACGTGCCCCTTGGCGGTGGGAGGCGCCTGCTCGCACACCACCAGCCCCCCAACTCGCACCACCAGATTGCGCGGCAACTCCGAGAGCTGGTCGCACGGGACGGCCCGATTTTCCTCCAGGTAGTTACGGAACAGCTCGACAGCGTGGCGGCCGGGAGACATCCCCAGCAGGGAGTACTCCGCCGCCGTCTCCTCATAGGGCGTCAACCCCGGGAGGGGGGGGGATGGCGACGGGGAGACGGAGAGACGGGGAGACGGTGGAAGGGAGTGACGAGTGATAGGTGATGGGTTCTGAGTTCTGGGTTCTGGGCTCTGCGTGCCGCCATCCCGGCGAGGCGGCTCGCCCTCCCCGTCCCAGCCCGAAGGGCTTCGTCTTTTCAGCCCGACGGCTTCAGCCTCGGGCAAAGGCGGGCCGGCAGGGCCGCCGGCCCCTACAGGTACTGTCGTGCCCGTCTCCCCGTCTCCCCGTCCCTCGATCCCCGCCTCCCACAGCATCTCTCGGCGGGGACGGCCAAAGCAGTCCATGGCACCCACCACGATCAGGTTCTCCACGGCTTCGCGCGAGAGACGGGTGCGGCGGAGAAAATTGGCCAGCGATCGATAGGGTCCAAGCTTCCGCTGCTCGTCGAGCCGCTCCATGGCAGCCTCACCCAACCCGTGGACGTAGGCGAAGCCAAGGCGGATGGCGAAGGCGGGAGACTGCCCGCTAACGGCTATTCGCTCGACAGTGCACCTTGACTGACTGCGGTTCACGTCCACCGGTAGGATGCGGATATCGTGGCGCTTGGCATCGTTGGCCACCACTTCCGGCGAGTAGAACCCCATGGGCTGATTGTTCAAAATAGCTGCGTAGAACTCCGGAGCGTAGTATAACTTCAGGTAGGCTGTGTCGTAAGCTGTCTTGGCGAAAGCCGCCGCGTGGCTCTTGCAGAAGCCATAGGAGGCGAAACCGGCCAACTGTTTGAAGATAGTTTCGGCCGTTTCCTCCTCCAGACCGTTACGCATGGCGCCCTCCAGGAAGCGCGCGTGGATCCTGGCCATCTCCGTGCCCGAGCGATGGCGGTTCATCGCCCGCCGGAACATATCCACCTCGCCGGGTGTGAACCCGGCCACAGCCACAGCTACCCGGATCACCTGCTCCTGGAACAGCACCACCCCCAGCGTCTCTCCCAGTATCTGCTCCAGGCTGGGATGCAGGTAGGTCATCTCCTCCAACCCCTGGCGGCGGCGCAGGTAGGGATGCACCATGTTTCCCTGGAGCGGTCCGGGCCGGATTATGGAGATCTCCACAATCAGGTCCTCGATGGATCGGGGCCTCATCTTCGGCAGCGTCTGGCTCTGGGCACGGCTCTCCACCTGGAACACACCGATGTTATCGGGCTCGCACAGCATATCGTAGACGGCAGGGTCGTCCAGCGGCACCCTGTCCAGGTCAGGCTCCGCCCCACGGCCCTCCCGAATCATCTCCAGGGTGTCGTGGATCACCGACAGGGTGCGCAATCCCAGCAAGTCCATCTTGATCAGCCCCATGTCCTCCACATCGTCCTTGTTGAACTGCACCACCACTCGGCCCGGAGCAGTCGCGCGCTCCAGGGGGGCGATCTCCACCAGCGGTGTAGCCGTGATCAACATACCTCCCACGTGGATGCTGAGATGCCTCGGGAACCCCTCGATCTGCCGGCAGAACTCGAGCAGCTGACCCCAGAGAGCGGAGGTCAGGGGTCGGTGGTCGGGGGTCAGGGGCTGGGTACCGGCCTCACCAGCGCCCACCTTGTAGGGGCGGGGCGCTGTACCCGCCCGCCCGGACATGGGGGTGGGCGGTCCTGCGGGGGCAAGACGGCCGTATCCCACGGCGAGCGGGCCGGCAGAGCCGCCGGCCCCTACAGGTCCCCCCGCCCCCTGCCCCCCGTCCCCCGTTCCCTGGAAGAGGCCGACGACCTCCATCTCTTCTTCCAGATGGGAAGGGGAGTGGCGGTTGACCGCCTTGGCGAAGCGATCGATCAACTCCATGGGCAGACCGATGGCCTTGCCTACCTCACGCAGGGCGTTGCGCGCGCGGTAGGTAACCACGTTGGCCACCATACCGGCGTACTCCTGACCATACTTCTCGTAGACGTACTGGATGACCTCCTCTCGATGGTTGGTGGAGAAGTCGATGTCGATGTCCGGCATACCGGACATCTCCTCGCTGAGGAACCGCTCGAACAACAGGTTGTGGCGGATTGGATCCACCTTGGTAATCCCCAGGACGTAGGCAACGATGGAATCGGCGGCCGAGCCCCGTCCCTGGCCGGGGATGCCCTTCTCGCGGGCGTAGCGCATGATGTCCCAGACGATCAGGAAGTACTCGGCCAGCCCCGTCTTGTAGATCACCTCCAGCTCGTGGGCCAGCTGCTTGGAGACGGCCGGAGTGATAGGCCGGTAGCGCTCCCTCGCGCCTTCGTGACACAGGCGGTACAGGTAGCTGAAGGCGGTCTCGCCCTGAGGAAGCTGGAAGCCCGGGAAGCGGTAGCCTTTGAAGTTGAGATCCACGTGGCATCGGGCGGCGATGACCCGTGTGTTGGCTACGGCGCCCGGGTATCGCGCGAAGAGCGCGGTCATCTCCTCGGCGGGTTTCAGGTGATACTCGGAGTTAGGCCGTAGCAGCCCCCCGGCAGCGTCCAGGTTAGTCCTGTTCTTGATGCATACCAGGATATCCTGAAGGCGGTGGCCCTCCTTCCTGGCGTAGTGGACATCGTTAGTGGCGACGCATCCCACCCCGAGCCGGTCCGCCAGATCCGCCAACTCGCCGCACAGCCAGTCGTCCTCGGGCAGCAGGTGGTGCTGCAGCTCTATCCAGAATCCCTCGACGCCGAAGAGCTCGGCGTACTCCTCGGCCAACGCCCGAGCTCGCCCGCGATGGCCCGCCAGCAGGAGACTGGGTATCCCCCCACTCCGGCAGCCGGATAGGCAGATCAAGCCCTTTGAATGCTCTGCCAGGACAGCTGGAGCCAGGGCTGCCCGGTGCTTGTCGTGGGTCAGTTGAGCGGTGCTGATGAGCCGGCAGAGGTTGGAATACCCATCCCTGTTCTCAGCGAGCAGCGTCAGGTGCTCGCCGCCCTCCAGGGTGATCTCCGCCCCGATGATCGGCTGAATCCCCTCCTGGATCGCCGCCTGCCAGAAACGGACCGCCCCGTACAGGCCGTCGTGGTCGGTGATGGCCAGCGCTTCCATGCCCAGTTCCTTCGCCCTGGCCACCAGATCCTCAGGATGAGAGGCACCGTCCAGCATGGAGTAGTTGCTGTGACAGTGCAGCTCCACATAGGGAGACAGGGGATGGGGAATGCCCTCACCCTCGTCCAACTTGTAGGGGCGGAACTCCGTGTCCGCCCGCCCGGACTGGCCGGCAGAGCGTGATGCTGCGCTCGCTCGCATCACGCGGCCTCTACAGGATCCCTCATTGCCATGTCGACTTTAGTCATACACGCGTTCCAGGAACCACCCACCCCCCAGCAGGTCCTGGAAGATCAGGCAGAGACGTCCGCTCTCGGTGATCACGCGGTAGTACTCCCGTATCCGCTCCCTCCGCCACCATTCCTCCTGCATCCTCCATCGGTTGGACACCTCTCGCACCCTCTCCCTCTTACTCCCCAGAAAAAGGACTCGTGGCTCTCCCTCCACTTCTGCTATCACCTTGATCCGCCCGGCCACCGGCTTCTCCCGCGCCACAACGGTCATGGGACCGATTGCACCGCCTTCAAACAGCTCCCCCGCCTGCTGGATGGCCTGCTGAGCCTTCTTGAGACCAGCGGCCCTGCTCCTGAATAGCTCCATCTGCTCCCCTCGCTGTCCACCAAACCCCGAGACGGAGATGCGAAGGAGGGAAACGAGAGTGGGAGACGGGAAGAGTGGGGGAGTGGGGAAATGGGAGACGGGGAGAATTCCCTCTCTCTCTGGGAGAGGGTCGGGGTGAGGGAGTCCTGAGTCCTGGGCGCTCCACCCAGGACTCAGGACCCAGGACCCAGGACTGACGACTGATGACTGACTACTGACAGCTACCCGCCCCCACACCCTCCCCAACAACCTCTCTGCCGCACGCTGGAGATCTGCCGCCCTATCCGTCGGCTCGTGAAGGACGGTCGATAGATGGACGATCGGCCCATCCGCGAAGCTCAGGTCGAGGACTATCCCCTGGCATGCCAGAAACTCGTTTCTAATTCTGACCTCGAGCCTTCGAGCCAAACGCCCCGCGGCCTGGATCAGGAGATCGCTCCGGTCCGTGGGCGGATCGATCTCAACCTCCTCTCGCAGAAAAGCAGGACCAGATCTACCTATCACCGGTCGATCATCGATCCCGCGGGCCAGTCGGGCTGCCTCCACCCCCTCCGACCCGAACTGCTCCCCCAGGGCCCCGGCCGGCAATTCGGCCAGCTGCCGCATTGTCCGGAGCCCAAACAGACGGAGCCGTCGCTGCATCTCCTGCGAAGACGGGAGCCATTCCACGGGCAGCGGCGCCAGAAATGACCCTTCCTCGTTCGGCCCCACCACCACGACGGAGCCCGCTGTCGCCATCATCGCCGCCATGTACGCCACGAACTTGCTGCCGCCTACGCCCACTTGGGGGCGCAGTCCCACCCGTATCTCCACCGCGGTCGTCATCCGCTCCCCCAGTTCCTCGTCTGGGCCAAACAGCAACTCCAACCCCGAAGCATCCAGGTAGACGACGAGCGACGAGTGATGGGTGATGGGTGATGGGTGATGAGTTCGGAAGCTTCCACTCTCCCCATCTCTCACTCCCCCCGTCGCCTCGACCCTCGGACTGAAGGCATCCAGGGTTTCCAGCACCGCGGTCTGGACCACCTGGTAGAGCCGTTCGTCGACGGGCAGAAAAATCGCTTCGGGACAGAGGCCGGCGGCCTTGCGCAGCGCCATCCCCTCCGTGATACCGCAGGCGGCAGCCTCTGGGGAGCAGCTACGCACGGCCTTTCGCTCTTGGGGCAGTCCGCCTATCACCACCGGTCTGCCGGCCAGCTCCGGATGACGGCGCAGCTCCACAGCAACCTCGAAATCGGAGAGTAAAACGCAGGCGACCCTCATAGCACATCTTCCAGAACGCATGTTCTAGACCATTATGCGGGCATACTGGAGCAGTGTCAATAACCAGGAAGCTTAGAGGGTCGGACGGCACAGGTCGCTACCATGTCATGCTGAGAGCTTGTGAAGCATCTCCTCGTGGCTGGAGAGATCCTTCGCTGAGGCTCAGAGCTTGTGAGTGTATTCGTGCAATTGAGTGAGCGAACTGCTACGAGTCTGGATCAGTTAGGTGCTCAGGCCCCAATCGGCTTGAGCGGGGCCGTGCG
>JAJYKO010000417.1 GCA_021788565.1 Chloroflexota bacterium | reverse complement strand
ACGGAGGAGCCTCTCACGTCTGGGTTACTCTGGAGTTTGCGTCTGAGCAGATAGTCATCCGTATCGAGGACGATGGCCTTGGCATCGCAGATGGGCGCCGCGACGATGCTCTGTGGTCCGGGGGCCACCATGGGCTGGCAAGCATGGTCGAACGGTTAGCTCCGTGGCACGGAACCTTCGGCATCCGCCGGCGTCCTCAAGGCGGCACTGTGGTCGAGGCGACCATCCCCTTGTTGCGCCAGTGGAATGAGCCGTCGGGCGAAATGGCCGCGACATGAATCGGATTTTGTTGGTAGACGACCACGAAATCGTCAGGCGGGGACTGGCTGAGATTATCGAGACCGCGGGCGACCTGGAGGTGGCCGGCGAATGCGCCCGCGCAGATGACCTGATGGCCGCGATACTGAGAACTGCGCCGGACCTCGTGCTTCTCGACGTCCGCATGGCTGACCGCGATGGTGCGAGACTGTGTGAGGAATTGCTGCGACGCTGGCCGGACCTGAAGGTCGTCATGCTTTCCGCGTTTGTCGACGAGGACGCGATTCAGCGCAGCTTACTCGCGGGTGCCAGGGGTTACCTGCTTAAGGATATCGATGCCTTGGGACTGCTCGGGCAGCTTCGCGCCGTTCTTCGCGGCGAGGTGGTGCTCGATCCGAAAGTTGCCGGCAGGGTCGTCGCGCAGATGAAACAGATGGCCATCCAAGCAGCTATGGAGCGGCCGACGGGGCGAGAACTGGAGGTTCTACGGGCCGTGACTCGTGGATTGACAAGCCGGGAGATCGCGGAAGAGCTGGTCATCAGCGAGAGCACGGTCAAGAGCCACATCCAGAGCCTGATGCGCAAGCTGAACGCGGCGAATCGCGCGGAGCTGGTGGCGGAAGCAATGCACCTTAAGCTGCTGTAGGGCGGCGCAGAGCGCAAGTTGAGACCCCCGAGGTCTCCGAGACCTCGGGGGTCTCAACTTCGACTCCGGGGATTACGCTGCCGTCGCGGCCTTATCCCTTTCTGCGATACGAGTTGGGCGGCGCGAGGCCGGCCTTCTTACCTTGAAGAACGTCACAGCTGTGAACAGGTAACCTGCCGTCCCGATCAGCACCAGGTAACTGACATACAGCAACGGCATCGCCCACGCGAGATTGCTGCTGGTCGTGAGAAACGCGCTGACCGCGCTCATGTAATCCTGATCGGCGGCTTCGACTCCAAAGACCTGCGGTACGAGATAGAGCGCCGCGGCGACCAGCACCAGGATGGTTGTGAGGCGAAAGTCGGCGGCATTGTCGTCTGCATCACGCGTCAGCTTCACCGCCAGAGCCAGCAGGAGAACCGCTGTCGCCAGTGAGCCCGTCAGGGGAAGCGCGCTGCCCTCCACGAGGTTGGGGTAAAACAGCATGATCCCCACGCCGAACGTCATCATCATGACGGCATCTCGCACTAGCACGTAGGCCAGCCACCAGATATCCGCGCCGAAGCGCAGGGTGAACTTGTGCAACATTCGGATCATGTAGGGCCGGCTCAGGTGCAACGCGAGGGTAAGGATCCAGAACGCGGGCAGCATCGCCGCCGCTGTCTGGATGACCCACGCCTGTCCGCCGTTCACCAAGCCGGAAGTGATCGCGCCGGCGAGTTGATCAGGTGTCATCGTTCACTCCTCTTCGGTAAAAGTCTTCGTTTTCGCGGCCACCCGCGCCTGTGTCGTATCCTTGTTGGTCTGCCACGTTCGCCAAACCCGCCACGTCTCGTCCCGACGCACCGGTCGCCACTTGTGCTCGGCACCCCAGGGATCCCCCGCAGGGCGGTCCTTGCGCGATACTCGGGTGAAGTCGGAGAGAGCCTGCCAGTGCCCGGGATCATATTCCGGCTCACGCACAAGCAGCCCTTGCGGTGGTGCGAACGGGACGTCGCCTTCCACCTTGTCGACGTGGATGATGCCCATCGGGCACTCCATAGCGCACACCATGCAGCCGGTGCAGCGCGCGACCTGTATTGGGGAGACCGTCATCCAGGACTGATTCGCGGACGGCACACCAGGGACTTGACTTTCCGGCTCGGGCCCCGAGGTTTGCGGGCGCGTCATGTCGAGGGAACGGACCGGGCAAACATCCACGCACACGCCGCAGTTCAGGCACTCGTTGGGATCGAAGGAGAAGCGGAAGCCTGCCATTCGTGCCTCCCTACCGCGCTTCTGTGGTGCTGGTTGAGCGCAGCGTGTGTAGTGCGGCATACCCACCCAACAGAGCCGCCCCAAGTAGCGAGCTATACGTCGCTACGAGCGCCAGACCGATGTTGTCGTGTGAGACCAGTGCCTGCGCGAGCCCTGGGTTGACACCGATCTGGGTTGCCTGCACACCTAGAAGAGTCGGGACCAGATAGAGGAGCGCTCCCAATCCAAGAAGCATGCTGGTCAGCCTGAAGGCCATGGGATCCTCGTCAACATCGCGGACCAGCTTTACGACGAGCACAGCAAAGAGGCAGAGCGCGGCGAGCGGTGCGGTCACCGGCAGGTCTTTGCCCGTCATCACGTCGGGGAAGAAGAACATGAAGCTGAGCCCGAAGGTGAGCAGGATCACGAAATCGCGGATTGCCACGTACGCGAGCCACCAGATATCCGCACCCAACCGCAGAGAGAACTTCTGCACGACGTTGATCATGTACGGTCGAGCGAGGTGTAGGGCGAGCATCAGCATCCACAGGATCGGGAGCACTGCCGCCAACGTGCCCTCGACCAGCTGTTCGCCTCCGTTGGAGAGCGCGCTGGCGATGGCTTGCGAGATCTGGTCTGGGGTCATATTCGCCTCCTTCATCAAGCATCGAGGTGATACCGCAGGTGGAAGTCCAACCTTCGCTGCCAGCGTAGCGCGCCTAACCTGTGGGGACATCCCCTGAAGGGATGAATGGGAAGCGGACGATAGTATGAAGTCGACCTCGTCCGAACGGGGGCCTATTGCGCCGCCAAAGGGTTAACGGGGGTGTTGAACTTCTGGAAGGCACAGCTGCGGTCCCGAGCGACCACTTGGTCAGCGGCTGAGCTGCCTTCAAGGCGATCCATCTGTCCGTCGAAGGACCCAGAGCGAACCCGCCTGGATCGTGAGGGCTACGACGACGGCGGTAACGAAAGCGAGCGCGATGCCGGCTGGCTCTATCAGTATCGCAAGCGCCAGGAAGAAGCCCGCGAAGGCAAATAAACCGAGGAGCAAGCCCCGAAGTACCCTGGTCGCCGACGCTGCTCCTTCAAGCTGATTGGCAAAGACCGCCAGGATGGTGGCGTAGAGTGGAAACGGAGCCACCAGCCCGGTCAGCTGTGGACCGAGGGCAGGCGCCACCGCCGTGACCAGCAAGACGTAGGCGGTCGCCACAATCATCCTGGTGGGGATATCCCAGCCTGGATTCGAGTTCGTCTTCGGGATGGCAGCATCAATGTCCCCTGGCATGACCCGGAGGGCCACGAGGAGGGTTGCGACCACGGCCAGGAAGAGAGGCAGCGCGGACGTATCCAGGCGTTGGAGTGCCGCGGTCGAGGCCGCGAAGACGAGAGAGCCTGCCGCGACGGTGAGGGGCCAACCGAAGCGAGGAGCGAGCCACCCGTAGGTCAGGCAGAACGCCACCTGCGAGATCGTCCCAGCGAGGATGCCGAGGGCGGCAGCCGCGGCGAAGGCCGTCCCATGGGCAAGCGCAAGGAAGAACGCGACCGGTGCGGAAGTAAGTGGAAGTCCCACGAGCCAGCCACTTATCGCCGGTCCCCAGCGGCGACCCGCGAGACTAGCCGCCGCGATCAGTGCCGGCGTAAGTATCAGCTTGAGTAGGAGAATGTCCATGTTTCCGATTCTACCGGAACCCATCACAGGATAGAAGCTGGCGCCTCCCTGGACTGAGTTCCGGGCTTGCCCCGGGCTCGTGAGTTACCGCCTGGCGGTGATATACTTCTCGCCACCAGCCCCTGCCCACGCCGTTGGCGTCCTCACACTCGGGGCACCCACAGGAGGCAACAGATTCGTGGTTACCCAGTCGCAGATAAATGAGACTGCCCAGAAACTGCTCGCGGCCGAGGAGGGCCACCGACAGATCGACCAGATCGTCCTATCCCACCCTGACATCTCGCCGGACGAAGCCTACGCCGTCCAGATGGCGTTGGTACAGCGGCGTACCAACAGCGGGCGGGTCGTCGTCGGCAAGAAGGTCGCCCTGACCAATCCCGCCGTCCAGCAGGTGCTGGGGGTCCACGAGCCAGTCTTCGGTCACTTGATGAGCGACATGTTCGTGAGGGAAGGGGAACCAATAAGTGTCTCTACCCTGACTCAGCCAAAGATCGAGCCGGAGATTGCCTTCGTTATGAAGCGCGATCTGGCCGGTCCAGGCGTCACCGCCGCCCAGGTGCTGGCCGCCACCGCCGGCGTCATGCCAGCCTTCGAGATCCCAGCCGCTCGTATCCGCGACTGGAAGTTCGCCCTCCAGGACATCTCCGCCGACAACGCCTTCGCGGCCCGGGTGGTGCTTGGCGGGACCCTGACTCCCGTGAAGGGACTCGACCTTCGGCTTCTAGGCGTCATTCTCGAGCGAAACGGCCGGCTGGTCTCCACTGGTGCCGGTGCCGCGGTGATGGGCAACCCTGTGGATGTGGTGGCATGGCTGGCCAACAGACTTGCGGAGCACGGAAGCGGAATAAAGGCTGGCGATGTGGTGCTTCCCGGGGCGCTGGTTGTGGCGCCGGACGTCCACGCTGGCGAGTACTACAAGGCTACCTTTGACCGCCTCGGATCCGTGTCGGCTTATTTCGTGGACTAGGGGTCATGGAACAGATGGCCAGGCATCCGAAGAACTCGCTGAACGACCTCTCTGGAGAGGAGTGGCTCTACTTCACCAAATCGGTGATCACCACCACTTACCCATCTGAGTATGGCCATGCGCTGCGCAAGGCCCATGGGGCGAACAAGCCCCCCCAGCTGATGCGCTCGCTCATCGAGTTCTTCACCAAGGCGGACGGCCGGGTGCTCGATCCTTTCGCCGGGGTCGGCGGCACCCTGATCGGCGCTGCCCTTTGCGAGCCGCCTCGGGAGTGCGTGGGCATAGAGATCAACCCGCGCTGGATCGAGGTCTACAAAAGGGTCGTCGAGCAGTCCGGTGGGACAATCAAGGGCTACGAGTTGATCGACGGGGATTGCCTGGAGGAGCTCGGACTTATGGATGAGGCATCCTTTGACTTCATCGCCACAGACCCGCCCTACAACGTCCATCTCGAGCGCACCATGTGTGACGGCCGGTACGACGGCACCTTTGCCAACCGGCGGACCGACTACGACATGCGCTCCGACGACCCCAGGGATCTGGCGAACCTGGACGGCTACGAGTCATACCTCGATGCCATGGAGCAGCTGTTCGCGGCCTCTTTGCGGGTGCTCAAGCCTGAGCGGTACATGGCCGTGATCGTGCGCAACTCCTACCAGAATGGCGAGTACATATTCAGTCACGCGGACCTCGCACGCCGCGCCAAAGCGGCTGGCTTCGTGCCCAAGGGTGAGAAGGTTTGGTATCAGGCTGGGACGCGACTGCGGCCCTACGGCTACCCGTACGCCTATGTGCCGAACATCGCCCACCAGCACATCGTCATCCTGCAGCGACCGAAGTAGCTGATAGCTATCAGCCGTCAGATGCCAGTTCTGAGTTCTGGGTTCTGAGTTCTGGGTATAGGACTCAGAACCCAGAACCCAGAACTCAGAACCTGCTATCCGGAGGTTGCGTGATGCCGAGAGCAGAACGGTCGGTCCAGTGCGACGTGCTGGTGATCGGTGGGGGCGCTGCGGCTCTGACCGCCGCCGTCGAGGCAAGATCCAGGGGCGCCG
>JAJYKO010000416.1 GCA_021788565.1 Chloroflexota bacterium | reverse complement strand
AGCGGCTTCGGCTCTTCATGAAGAGCCTGAACAGTATCCTGTTCTTCTTCTCCGTCATAAACTGCATTCGCACCACCTCGCAGCTCCGCTGGGCCGTCATCGTCCTGCTCATGGGTGGGGTCGCGGCCGCGGTCATTGCCCTCGTCCTCCAGTATCTCCCGCAGGACACCACTATCAGGCTCCTCTCGGCACTCGGTCCCCTTGGGTACCCCACCGGAGCCAACGTCCTCAGGCCGATCGCCGACACGAATATTCAGCGCGCGATCGGAACGTCCGTGGATCCCAACGTCCTCGGCGGCCTCCTGATGCTCACGACTGCTCTGACTACGGGTCAGCTCTTCTCCAGTAAGCCGCTACTGCCCCGCATGCTTCTCTTCACGATGCTTGTCGTCGTTGCGGCAGCCCTCGTCCTCACCGCGTCGAGGAGTGCCCTTGGGGGCGCCATCGTCGGCGCGGTGGTGGTGGGAACCTTCCGCGACCGGCGTCTGCTCCTCGTGCTGGTAGTCGCCATCGTCGGATTCTTCTTCCTCCCGCGGGACTGGGAGTTCGTCAACAGGGTGATGCAGGGGCTCGCATTCCAGGACAGGGCCTCCCTGATGAGGCTCGATGAGTACCAGAACGCCATCAACACGATCGTTCAGTACCCCTGGTTCGGCATCGGCTTCGGTAACCCGCCGTCGATCGATCTGTTCCTCGGGGTGTCGAGCATGTACCTGCTGATAGGGCAGGAGATGGGGCTACTGGGGATGGCGGCCTTTCTGACTATCCTGGGGGTGCTGGCCTGGCACCTGCTCGCCGCCCTGCAGGAAGCCAAGGATGAGGGTACGAAGGGGATAGTACTGGCTCTCACAGCGGCCATGGCCGCGGCCGCGTCCGCCGGAATGCTCGACCACTACTTCGCCAACATCGAATTCCCCCACATGATCGCCCTCTTCTGGCTCTACGTAGGCCTCTCCTCCGTCGCCGCCCGCCTCGCCCGCAACCCCTAGAACCCAGAAGGGCGGCGACAAAGAGATCAGGGGTGGTTACCGATGGGGAGGGCGATGCTCCTGCCAAGCCGCCCGGTTCGAGCACATCTGGCGATCCCCGCAAGTACTACAAAAACCCCAGGGCGCTTCGCCTTCAGTGGGTGAAGACCCTGGGGTATGAACCGATCCGAGGGAAGCGAAGGTCGGACGCAACGACGCGGCTGGGCAGGAGCCTCGCCCTCCCCTTCCCCCACTCTTTACTTCAGGACGTCTGGCACCTTAAGCACTGCACCCGTCGCCGCCGACGTAACCAGCGCCGCGTAGCGCGCCAGGTAGCCTGTCGTCACCTTCGGGGCAGGTCGCTTCCACTCCGACAGCCTGCGCCGGATCTCCTCATCGGATAGCCGGACGTCCAGCCTCTTGTTAGGAATGTCGATGTCGATTGTGTCGCCCGTCTGAACGATGGCGATCGGGCCGCCCTCCGCCGCCTCTGGGGAGATGTGCCCGATCGACGCGCCCCGGCTGGCCCCTGAGAACCGGCCGTCCGTGATCAGCGCCACGTCCTTGTCCAGCCCCATGCCGGCGATGGTTGCGGTCGGAACAAGCATCTCCCGCATGCCCGGCCCGCCCTTCGGCCCCTCGTACCGGATAACCACCACGTCGCCCTTCTGGATCTTCCGAGCCATCATGTCGGCGAACGCCGCGTCCTCAGAATCGTAGACTTTTGCGACCCCCGAACGCTTGAGCATCTCCGGGGCGACAGCCGACTGCTTTACCACCGCGCCGTTGGGTGCGAGATTGCCATACAGGACTGCGAGTCCGCCCTCGTTTCGATACGGCTCCTCTACCGGCCGGATAACCTCTCGATTTAGCACAGCGGCCTCGTCCAGATTCTCCCCCACGGTCTTGCCCGTAACCGTGATGGCGCTCCTGTCGATGAGCCCCTTCTTGCTGAGCTCCTTCATGACCGCCTGGACCCCGCCGGCCTCCTGCAGGTCCACGAGGAAGTGCTTCCCGCCCGGGCTCATAGAGCATATGTACGGGGTCTGCTTGCTTATCGTGTCGAAGGTCTTGAGGTTAAGATCAACGCCTGCCTCGTATGCGATCGCCGGCAGGTGAAGGGCCGTGTTGGTGGAACCGCCGAAGGCCATGTCAGCGGCAACAGCGTTGTGGAAGGCCGCCTGTGTCATGATGTCCCGAGGCTTGACGTCCTTCTCCAGCAGCTCCATGATCTTCGTTCCAGCGCGCTTCGCCAACCGTACCCTGGCCGCATCCACCGCTGGGATCGTCCCGTTGCCAGGTAGCGCCAACCCCAGTGCCTCAGCCATGCAATTCATCGTGTTGGCAGTGAACATCCCCGCGCAGGAGCCGCAGCCCGGGCAGCCACCATCTTCCAACCCAGCCATGTCGTCCGCCGTGATCGCCCCCGCGAGATACTTTCCCGTGACCTCGAATACGGTCGAGACGTCCGCCCTGACTCCACGAATCTTGCCTGGGAGCATCGGCCCGCCGCTGATCATGATCGCGGGGATATTCAATCGAGCCGCTGCCATGAGCATGCCCGGCGTAATCTTGTCGCAGTTGGTGACGAGCACCATCGCATCGAACTGATGCCCCACGATCATGGCCTCGATGGAATCCGCGATGAGCTCCCTGCTGGGAAGTGGGTACTTCATACCCTCGTGCCCCATAGCGATTCCGTCGTCGATGCCAATGGCGGGGAATTCAATAGGAGTGCCACCAGCGGACCGAATGGCGTCCTTTACCGCTCGAGCGATGCTGTCGAGGTGAAAATGCCCGGGAACGATCTCGTTCTGGGAGTTGACCACCGCAACGAGAGGGCGATCTAACTCCTCGGGAGTGTACCCCATGGCATAGAATAGCGAGCGATGCGCCGCCCTGGCTGGTCCCTTGGTGACCTCGTGGCTTCTCAAGTCGGATCCTCCCACTAGTTTATTGGCTTGGCCGACACCAGCGTTGCCGTCACTATCAGCCGTCGAGAGTACTGGTGCTCCGAAGGAATCCAATCCCCGGCGCACGTGATCATCGTCGCGGTGGCATTGGGGGTCGAGCTCATCACGCTCGTATCAGTAGGGAGCACCAATCTCACCCGCCCGACCTTGTACGTGAATATCGTGTCCTTAGTGTATATCTGGACACTGTCGCCCAACTCGACCTTGTACAGGTTTAGGAAGACGTTCCCCAGGCTTTGACTGGTGACGTGCCCCGCGAAGATTGCGTTCCCGTTCTGACCGGCCTCTGCCGACGTATGGTAATGGCCGACTATATACGGAATCGTCTCCCAAATCAACTGGCCGTTCTTCACGGCTGTCCCGATCTCTTGAACCTTAGAGTCGACACCGATGCTGGAAATGACGATTCGAACGGGCTGCCCTGCCTTGAATGGAGTGGTCGTGGGAGTAGGAGTGACGGTTGGTGTCGACGTCGGCACGGGCCGTGTTGGCACGGCAGTCGCCGTGGGAAGAAGCGGTGTCGGGCTCGTGGTGGCACTGGCGAGAGCTACAGGACGCGGCAGCGACTGGGCCGCTCTCGATGGATCTGTTAGATATGCGAAGCCGGCGAGAAACAGGCTGAATGCGCCGGCCACGAGGAGGAGATTTCCGATCAGGTGTGGCCAATTTCGGACAGGGCGTCGCCGTGGCGATCCCTGCCCATCAGGTCGGGGTTCCATATAGTACCTCTGTGCATCGGGCTACCCACAGCCCGTACACGCTTTCGCCGCGAGAATACCCTCCGGCAGATCCAAAACTGGCAGGGCCGGCAGCCTCGTCTATCGCTGCACGCGGGTCCGTGAGGGCTATTCCCCCTCCTTAACGGCGTAATCGTCCACAACGTCGACCATGCCAAGCCGTCGAAGACCAAAATCCCGCTGCAACGTCTCGCTCATAAGTTGCAGCAATTGTTCCATCTTTTGCTCCACAAGGTTCTCAACCTCTACGGCCGTGGCCGCACGTTGCTTGCCGGCCTTATCCAGCGCAGCCTTGACGCGCATAAGGAACAGACCTATGTCGAACGGCTTCGTGATGTAATCGAAGCACCCCATCCGCCAGCCCTTGAGCTGGTCAGTGTAGCTGCTGAGGGCCGTCAGGAAGATTATGGGGACGTTGCGTGTCTCGTCTTCGCACAACATCCTGCTGGCTACCTCCCATCCATCCATCACGGGCATCAGTATGTCCAGGATAACGAGATCGAAGGGCTGCTGCCGGATAATTCGGATGGCTTCCTCGCCATTGTGGGCCATCTCGACCTGGTAGCCCTCGTCCGCCAGCAGCGTCCCGACCATTTGGCGAATCGCCTCGTCGTCGTCCACTACCAGTATGGATCTCTGCTGTTCTTCCAAAGCCTCATCCCCCTGTCGAGCCCCACGGGGCCTCAATAAGCTGATAATAACATCCCTACGTAGTGCAGGCAAGGAAAGCACGAGCAACAACGATGGAGCCTGGCATCGACGGGGATAATCGAAGCCAGGCTCCAATGAGATTCGCGAGCGGACTAGCTACTTCGGTAGATTGCCCTTGATTTCGTTGTACGACGGTCTCGGGGTACCATCTGGATCAGTGAGGGACCAGTAGAACTCCTCGTCGTTGACTGTCCAGTGCGGATCGGAGATATAGATCGTGCTCATCAGTCCGATCCAGTCCGACCAGTTCTTCTGAGCATACTGGTAGGCACGTACTATGTACTGGCCCTTTTGCTGTTCCGTGACTGCGTGCCAGGCATAAGGCGAACCCGGGCGGTTATCCGTCGTCCACCCCATTTCCATGACCGCCACTTGTTTCTTCTCGTCCCCGTTCTTGACCATTATCTGGCGCATGTCCTCCACGTGCCTGAAGTCGAAGAAGCGCTGCCCTCCATAGGCCTTGTTGCTGGCAACCTCAGCTGGGCTCATCTCGGGCGGGGCCTTATACCCCGGGGCGTTCAGACCGAGCACATCGAAGTACTTCGAAGCGCCCGCCTTGTACATCTCCTCCAGGTAGAGGTCGTCCGGTCTAGCCTCCGGAGACTCCGTCCCCGTGGGTGAGAGGCCGGCGCTGATGATTACGGAATTTGGATCTGCCCTCTTGGCAGCCTCATAGGCCACTTTGAGAAGCTGAACATACTGGGCCGCACTCGGTGGCTTTCCACCCCACTCCCTGGCGAGGTTAGGCTCGTTCCAGATCTCGTAGGCGTCGATGTGGCCATTTGGAGAACCTGCCTTATAACGGCTGACCAGGGCGTATATGAAATCTCCGAAGTCGTTCAGGTTGGTTGGGGGGCCGTTCCACGCACCAGTCTTCGGAGCATATGCCGGTCTCGCCCACACCGGCGTCCAGTCGATCCGGGCGACAATTTTGAGTCCGTCCTGGTTCGCTGCCTTTACGAGCCTGTCCGGCTCGTTCCAGGCGAACTTGCCCTTCCCGGCTCCCTCAATGTAGTCCCACTGGAACATCTGCTTAATCCAGGTGAACCCCGCATCTTTGGCCAATTTCAGGTCGCGATCTACATACGGGCTGCCCCATAGGAACACCTGCACTCCGGCTTCCGGGCTCTTCATTCGCGGCACGGTTCCGTTGCCGTTGGTGTTAGCGCTGGCACTAGGCGCAGGAGCGCTCGTAGGCTGTGTGGTTTGGGACTTAACCGGCGAAGCCGTCGGAGCCGCTGGACTCGACGGCCCAGCACAGGCGACAGCCAGAAAGACGACCGCACCCAGGGCAAGAATACTCGCAGGTCTGAAAGTCATAAGAGGGGATCTCCTTCGGTGAGATGAACGTGACACGTATGGCACCCGTTCGTCAGCGTAGATTTGTACGTCACGAGTGCATTGCTTGTCAACCCAGTTGGACGCCGGGGGACCACGGGTTGTACAATTTGTGCGCACT
>JAJYKO010000415.1 GCA_021788565.1 Chloroflexota bacterium | reverse complement strand
CTCCCCCGAGGCGATCCTTTGAGCGGCGTCGGTCAGGGCACCGAGGGGAGAGGTGATCTGGCGAAATAGGAGGAAGCCCAGCACCAGGGCGACGGAGCCCGACAGGAGCGCGGCGAGCAAGATCGAGCGGTTGACCGAGCCAAGGAAATTGCCGGCCGGGGAGCCCGCGGCGCGAGCGCCGCGGGAGGCCGCGATCAGCCAGCCGACGGTGCGACCGTTCGCCTGGACCGGGGTTGCGCCCTCCAGGCTGCTCGCGGGAAGGGTGCGTCCGTTCCATTCGCCGGCCGAGTCGACGACCACCTTTCCCTGGGTGTCGGCAAGGACGGCCCTCAGGTCCATCGTCGACCACATGTCCCATCCCATCATCGGGTCCCAGCTCCAACCCTGCCCCTGTGTCCCGCCGGTCCCGCCCGGCATCCAGGAACCCGCTCCCCAGTCGCAGTCGCTCGCTGTCCCGGTGCGGGTTCTCACAAGCGTCTCCACGCCGCTCCAACTCCCCCTTTGAGCGTAGTAGGAGGCAAGGGCGGGGGCGAGGCGCTGGGCCCACGCCTGCCCGCCTTGCGTGACATAGATCTGAAACTGGTTCTCGGTGGCCCGGTTCGCCAGCAGCGCGACCGTGGCCACGCAGGCGAAGATCACCGCCGCGAAGGCGCCCATCAGCCGGAACCGCAGGCTCCGCGTATTCATCAGCCTGGTGGCCAGATTGTCGGCGACGACCATACGCTCGCTCCCCTTGAGGTGAGGGCGCTACCTTCGGGCAGCCAGCGGGTCGGACCGTCCGGCCCTCACCAAGGCTCTTGTAAGCCCACCATCCTTCAACACGAAAACGACCTCGGCACTACCGGCCAAGTCGGCGTCGTGGGTTATGATGACCACGGTCCTTCCCCTCTGGTGGATCCCCCGGATCTGGTCCAGAACCTCCTCCTCGGACTCGGAATCCAGGTTCCCCGTCGGCTCGTCCATCAGGAGGATCTCCGGGTCGTTGGCCAGAGCCCTGGCTATCGCCACCCTCTGCTGCTGCCCACCGGAGAGCTCCGAGGGTTTTGCCTTCCTCCTGTCGGCGAGCCCCACCAGCGACAGCAGCTCCCCCGCCCGCTCCCTCTGCACCCGCGCCGGGACCCCGGTGAACATCATCGCCGCCTGCACGTTCTCCTCGGCCGTGAGGTTCTGGAGCAGGTTGAAGAACTGAAACACGAACCCGATCTTGCGGGCCCTGAACTCCGCCAGGGCGCTCCCGTCCAGGCTGGTGATATCCACCCCGTCGACGAATATGGCCCCTTCGGTCGGCCGGTCCAGCCCGCCCACCACGTGCAGGAAGGTGCTCTTCCCGTGCCCCGAGGGCCCCACGATGCAGGCGAAGGACCCCCGCTCCACCTCAACGCTTATGCCCTTCAGGACGGTCGTCTTCACCCTTCCGGTGGTGTAGCTCTTGGTTACCCTCTCGGTCCTGATGATCGCGTCACTCATATCTGATAGCCTCCACGGGGGTTAGCCTCGATGCCCTCCACGCCGGGTAGAGCCCGGAGGCGACCGAAGCGAGCAGTGCCAGGGAGAGCGCCGCCGCGGCGACGCCCGGGTCGAAGGCCACGGGAAGGCCCGAGCCGTTGAAGAAGGCCGTGAACTCGTTGGGCGAAATGTAGGGGGAGGCGATCCATGCGAAGGCTTGCCCCGCGGTGATGCCCACCACACCGCCGATCAGCCCATAGATGCCGGATTCGACGAGGAACAGGGTGAAGATGGTGCGTCTCTTGGCTCCGATGGCCTGGAGAATCCCTATCTCTCGCCTCCTCTCGTAAACCGCGGTCGTCATGGTGTTGACGATGCTGAAGGCCGCCGCCAGCAGGCCCACGGTGGCGATCATCTGGAGGGTCAGACTCACCGTCCCGACGATGGAGAGGACCGACTTCAGGAGCTGTTTATCGGAGGTCACGGCGACGCTGGCGGTATCCTGGATCTTCTGGACATACCCATCGATCCTGGAGATGTCGTCGACCTTTACCGCCAGGAAGGAGACGTTACCCCCCACGCCGTAGAGCCGTTGCACCACGGCAAGGGGCATGAACACCGTGGTGTCATCCCTGCCTCCAGTCTCCTTGAGCACCCCCTTGATGGGGAACTGCTCCCCCCGAATGGTCAGCTCGTCCGAGTCTCCCAGCTTGAACTGCTGGGCGATGGCCGATCCAACGATCACGGCCCTCTCCTCAGGGGATGCGAGGAAGCGGCCCTGCTGGACCTCCCAGCCCTTGAGCGCCCTCATCCCCTCGGGAACGATGCCGACGATGGAGACGGGGTTGTTGTTGATGGCCGTGCGCTCGGTGAGGTAGGGGGAAACCGTGAGCCCCGGAATGGCCGAGATCTTGGCGACGGTGTCCATGGGTATCGCCTCGGGTAGCTGCTCCCCGGTGAGGACGGAGATCTGCTCGTAGGCGCACCAGCCCCTGGGCGTGACGACCAGGTTCGCGCCCAGGTCGCTGGATTGACGCCTGATCTCATTATCCAGGCTTCGCCCGATGGCCAGGAGGGTTACGAGGGACGCTATCCCGATGGTTATACCGAGCAGGGTGAGGATGAACCTTCCCCGCCTGCGGGTGATGTTGCTCTGCACGAGCTTCCACAGTGTCACAGTACTTGCTCCTCAGAAGGTGAGGTGTTTCAGGACGTCCACCTTGGTAGGTACGAAGAGGGGCTGGCCCTGCGGGGTCTTGGTGAAGCTCCCGGTGAGGGTCACCTCATCCCAGACCCGGGGCGCCGGGGAGTCGGACCGCACGGCCAGGTAGTAGTTGGCGCAGCCCGTGGTTTTGCAGAGGACGGCCTCGGAGGTATCGATCAGCCCGAAGAGCTTGGGGTCCTGACGAGAGATCTCCGCCACTACCCCCGTGATGGTGACGGTGCCCTTGTAGGCGAAGGGATCCCCCTTGATGTCATTAACGGACAGCACCCCCGGCTGCCGCTGACTTGCCGGCCCGCTCTGCACGCTGCCGGCGGTGCTGAAGACCACGGCCGCGACGACGACGCCCACCACCAGCGCGGTGATTAGGAAGGTGGCGGGAGTGATCCTGGGCCTTGGCCGCTCCTCAAACTGCGCCCGCCGCTGCGCCCTGGGCTCGTTCTCCTTGCGTGGCTTGCTTGGCTGCTTTGCCATTAGAACCTCTGAGAATGCACCATAAGAATCAGGCGGCTAGAGGGAGGCCGTACCTACGGCTGAGTTCGCGGGGATCGGCTCGCAAGAGCACTTCTGGAACCACCCCCAGCAGGATGAAGACCTCCTCGATATGGAAGATAGCGTAGTATTCGTCGACGAAGACGATGACGTTGTCGTCGTACTCTTCAGCGCGCTGGCGCCTGATGCCGTGCTTGGCCAACTCCTGGCCCAAGGATGAGCGGAAGGCGTTGGCCAGGGTGAAGGTCAGCAGCGTCAGAAGGACGTGCCCCGTGACTGCCTCTTTCGTTCTCTTGGGATGTCGCTCCAGGTTCCATCCCTGCTTGAGCTCTCGGAAGGCGGTGTTCTCGATCAGGCTGCGCAGATCGTACAGGTCCAACACTTCCAAGGGCTTGCATACAGGCAGGCTGGAAAGGAACACCTTCTCCTCCCCGACCCTGTACTCCTCTCCCTGCCACTTGGTCACCACCACGGCGTTCAGGACGTTGCCCTCAAAATCCTTCCGGTTGGCCCGCTTGGCGTGCTCCTCATCCCCGTATTGGTCGTAGCTCGCCAGTCCAGCCACCCCCACCGCGGATACCTGCCCCTCCCACTTCACCTTGCCAGACTTGTCCACCTTCTTCTTGCCCGCACGCTCTCCCTTGAAGGCACCCTCCCCATCTTCGGCCTGCCGGCAGAGCCCCCTGGCATCCTCGGTCACCCTCATCTTGTCCTTGGAGGGCACCACGAAGTCGATCCCCAACTCGGCCTTGAGCACCCACAGGTCCTGACCATCCAGAAACCCACGGTCCATGAGCAGCACCCGCAGGGTCCCATTCCCCAGGTTCTTCACGGCCTGACGCACCAGGGCTAGCGTGAACTTCGACTCGTGCTCGTTGATCGGCACCACCTTGGCAGCCACCACGAGGCGCAACTTCACCTCGTAGACGATCAGCACCTTGAAGCCATGGGCAAACCGCTCCACTTCGACGGCTTTCTTCGTCTTGGTGTCCACCTTCCGCTCGGTGTACTTCTTCACCCCGGCCCCGGCATACTTCGCCGTGGTCTCCAGGTCGCTGGCATCCAGGGCGAAATGGCCCTTGCTAGCCTTGAAGAAGCCCCTGGCCCGCAGCCGGCTCGCCGTCTCGTTCAGCATCTGCTCCAGTTCCTCGGACGAGAGCCGCTCCACCGCATCGGCCAACGTGTTCTTGTGCATCGGCCCAGACAGGAGCTTGCCACGCTCGCAGAAACCTACCTGCATCTCTGCCGTCGTGTAGCCGATCAGCTTCATCAGCGCCACCTGCCGAAAGAGCTTCGTCGGTACCAGGTTGATGGAACCAATCCCCATCAGCACCTTCATCTGATAGGTCATGATCAGCCGAGCGATGGGAATCATCACCCGCTGAAAGCCCTTACCCTCGATACCCAGCAGGGCATAGAAACTGATCTCGTCCAGGAAGGCCAGGAAGTCGCCCACCAATCCCCAGCCGCTCACCGTAACCAGGGTCACCTGACCCGCCGTCAGCCGCTTTGCCACCTCCTGCTGATCCCTCGTCAGATGTCGCCACGCCTTGTGCGTCGCACCCTTGCGCTTGCGCCGGTCGCTCTCCAGCTTTGCCGCCCGATTTGCCAGAAACCGCCCGCGCTTGGCCCCTCCACTCAGACCCTAACCGCCTGCCTGACCTGTCCTACGCGAACAGGGCATTGTCCCCTGTCTCCAAGGTCACCTATCATATGAGCACCTCCCAGTTGGGATGACACTGCTTGCGGCGGCGCTCATTCTAGCCGGGAGGCTTCTCTTCCCCAACCCCCTCGCCTTATGGTGCATTCTCAGTAGAACCTCCTTCGAGTTGACAAGGGTGGTGCGCCCTGCGGGATTTTAGGCTGGCGCCGTCGAGGTGGTGGCCGGCCAGACGTCGCGCATCAGCAGAACGAGAAGTGCGAGGATCGTCGCCGCCATGAACAGGCACCAATAGCAGACGGCCCGCAGCACCAGGAACTCGATGCCGGTCAGATAGGCCATGAATAGTGCGCTGGAGAGCACCAGGGCATAGAGCACGAGGGTGGCATGCAGCCACGCTCGATCCTCCGCCCGCAGGCGCCAGAGGCTGATCAGCAGGACGGCGGCAGAGATCACCATCCCGAAGGCGGCGGTCGGCACGCCGAAGATCTCGGCGAAGACGCTGGTGTTCACTTCCGCGCAGCCGGCGTAGCCGCCGCACGGAGGTATCTCCCCCATCCAGTGGAGTACCCAGAGGTAGGCGGAGTCTGCCAGGCCCAGCGCGGCCAGCCCAGGAACGGCCCATCTGTTCAACACGGCGCTCACTGCTTCTTAGATAACTCCTGGTTGATGATCTGCTGCCAATCGCTCAGCGACGGAACCCCCTGGACCTTCGTCCCATCGACGAAGAAAGTCGGTGTGGCGTTGACCCCCAGGGCCACCCCCTGATTCTTCTGGTCAAGCACGGCTGTCTGGTACGTTCCTTGATCCAGCGCGGCGTTGAACTCCTGCTGATTCAACCCGAGCTCTGCCGCGAACCGCTTCAAGTTGTCCGTGTTGAAGGCCCCGGAATTCTCAGCTCCCTGATTTTGGAACAGGATGTTCTCGTATGCCCAGTAGTACCCCTGAGCGGCAGCCGCCTCGGCTGCCTGGGCTGCCGTGTAAGACTCGGGGCCCAGGAATGGGAAGAAGTGGGTAACGAAGCGCACCTT
>JAJYKO010000414.1 GCA_021788565.1 Chloroflexota bacterium | reverse complement strand
AATCCCATTGGACCGTTAACCCAGGTCTCGGACCCGTTGGTGAAGGCGGTCGAGTTGTCGGCCTTTCTCCACACCAAGAGGCCCGTGGTTGTCTGCTGGAGGGAGTCCCCGTTGGCCGCGAAGTGCTCATTCTCCAGGGGCCGTCCCACTGCGGACGGAATCTGATCTGCAAGCGCCCTGAAGCCGAGCTTGAACTCTGGGGCTGGGGCCGCCTCTGCGATGCTCACCGCCACCGTTACGGCCGTGCCTGCCACACCGAGAACCAGAACCATGACCATCCACAACAACTTCATTGTGTCGGCTCCCCCTCATCCTCCACTTTTTCGAACCCGCCGGGTAGCCTTCCACTCACCATCCGCGCTATTCGAGTGGAACCCGTGTGAGAAGGCATGCACGCCAAAGGTTGCACGCGGCCCCGTACACCAACGGCTTGACTGTGCCTTCGCTGCCGCCGATGACCTCCCTCACCTCCCAGTTGCGCCGGCGCCGAGGGAACTTCAGCTTGAAGACTGTTATAGTCCAGACGGCAGTGTCGCACATCCCGTGAAGCAGTTATTCGACTCACCCATGGGACTAACTGAAACTAGCTATCTCGCTGCTCTCAGCGCCGTCCACTTCGGCCGGAAGGTCCTGGCCTCCGCCATTATCAAGAAGATCGTTGCGCGGAACCGTGGAGCAGATGGCCAGGTCGGACTGCATCGCGTGCGCAGGTAAATTGGCTCATGGTACGATTACCCCGACGAGACCGGCGGAGTAATCGTACGCACGCCTGCCGGGGAATGGAGAGAGATCCCAGAGGACAGGCGGCCTTCGAAGGGACACAGGCCTTCTCAAATGCGGCAGGGGAATTTACGGCGGGCACCGAGGCCAGAGCCTGCGAGGGCGCAGGAACCGAGCACGTTGCCCGCTCCAGAGGAACTGGAGCGCCTCACGCCGAGGGCTCTCCTGAAGAGATTGGGCCTTCGCGCGCAGAAAGGACTCTCGCAGAGCTTCCTTACCGATCAGTACGTGGTGAAGGATATCGTGGAGGCGGCCCAGGTCATGCCGGATGAACAGGTGATGGAGATCGGCCCCGGCCTCGGCATTCTCACCCGCGCCCTGACCGCCGTGGCGAGGCGTGTGGTGGCCGTGGAGTTGGATCGACAGCTGGCCGACTTGCTGCCGGGTCTCGTGCCGCTTCGAGAGCGTCTTGAAGTGATATACGCCGACGCCCTGGATGTGGATACGGCTGGCCTTTTCGACGGTCCCTATAAAGTGGCTGCCAACCTCCCCTACGCGGTGACCTCTCCCATGTTGCGCCACCTTCTGACCGCGCGGCTCAAGCCAGACGTGATGGTTGTGATGGTGCAGAAGGAGGTGGCCGAGCGCATCGCCGCCCGACCGGGAGACACCAGCCTCCTCTCGATAATGGTCCAGCTGTACTCGCGCGTGTCGGTGGTTCGTCAGGTACCGGCGAGCGCCTTCTTTCCGCCCCCAAAGGTGGATTCTACCGTCCTGAAGCTGGAGGTTTATCGGGAGCTGCCTGTGGAGGTGGACGACCCCGAAGCCTTGCTTCAGCTGGCGTCGGCCGGCTTCAGTCGACGCCGCAAGCAGCTTCACAACGCCCTGGCCGAGTCGCTCTGGTTCCCCCCGGGAGAGGTGACAAACGTGCTGGAGGAGGCCGGAATAGATCCCTCAAGGCGAGCCCAGACCCTCACGATCGAGGAGTGGGCGCGGCTCCGTAGGGCCTACGAGGCTGCCAGGGCCGGGTGGCAGGAGGGCGCCGCGACGTGAGCAGCCTGCGTGTAACCGCGTATGCCAAGGTGAACCTCTGCCTCGAGGTGCTAGGGAAGAGGCCGGACGGCTTCCACGAGGTCCGCAGCGTGATGCAGTCCATAAGCCTTGCCGACGAACTGCTAATCGACCCCGCGGACAGGCTAGTCGTGGAGTGCGAGATTCCGGAGTTGGCCGATGAGAACAACCTGATCGTCGTGGCGGCGAAGGCCCTGGCGAAGCGTTCGGGTCGCGACGCGGGCGCCAGGATCCGGCTGACGAAGGGGATCCCCATGGCCTCAGGCCTCGGGGGCGCGAGCTCTGATGCTGCCGCGGCGCTGGTAGGGCTTTCACGGTTGTGGGGTATAGATCTGCCGGAAGTCGAGCTTTCCGCCATGGCCGCCGGTCTCGGGGCGGATGTCCCCTTCTTTCTAGCGGGTGGAACCGCCATGGTCAGCGGAAAGGGCGAAACCGTAGTGCCTCTGCCGGATGCTCAACCGATCTGGCTGACCCTGCTGGTGCCGGGTCACACTCTCGCCTCCAAGACGGCGCGGCTCTACCAGCACCTCACCCCGGCTCTCTGGACGTCTGGAACGAGAACCGAGAGGATGGCCGCGGCGATTTCGCAGGGTCTTCCTCTCACCCCGGATCTGGCTGGCAACGTCTTTGAGCAGGTGGCAGCGGAGGTATTCCCTACCATCCCCGCCTACGAAGAGGCCTTACTGGATGCCGGAGCCTCCTCGGCACACCTCTCTGGCGCGGGGCCAGCCCTCTTCTCCGTTTTCGCCTCTGAAGCCGAAGCCAGAGCGGTGGCCCACGGCGCGGAGGCAAGGGGCTTCAAGCCCTTTGTAGCACGCACCCTCTCGACGCCCGAGGCTCGCCCCGTAGCTCACGAGTAGTGCTCTGTCGCAGCCAGTTGGTCTCCCAAATATGGGCGCTCTGGAGGCCTACCCCATCCAGCCTCTGGCCCCAATTCTGCCTTTCCCTTCTTTAACCTCCGTGGCCCACGCGAGTGGTGGGCCACGAGAGTCTGGCGAGGGGTAGGGAGGTCTATCCCATGTGGCGGTCGGCGTTTCTCCATCTCTCCACGAACCAAGGAGTTCGGCGCATGGCCACCGAGAGCGACATCGCGTGGCGGATTGCGTCGCGATTCGTGGCCGGAGAGAGCCTGGAAGAGGTGCTCGAGGTCGCGTTGAGGCTCAAACGGCGGAGAGCCGCGGTTGAGGTCGACTATCTCGGGGAGAGCGTCCGGGACACGCGGCAGGCAGAGGCGTCGAGAGACGAATACCTTCTGCTTCTTGGTGGACTTGCGGCGGCCGGAGTCGATGGTCACGTTTCCCTGAAGCTCACCCAGATGGGTCTGGATCTGGACGACTCGTTCTGCCTGGCCAACGTCGAGGCTGTCGTCTCGCGTGCTGAGGCCCTGGGCGGTTTCGTCTGGTTCGATATGGAGGGCTCCGACTATACTGACCAAACCATAGATTTCTACCTGCGGGTGCGCGCGGCTCACCCCAACGTAGGCATCGCCCTTCAGGCGTACCTTTACCGAACCTACTCCGACGTTCGCAGGGTCCTCTCTGAAGCTGGAACCGTCCGCCTGGTCAAAGGGGCCTACATGGAGCCTCCTAGCGTTGCTTATCCCACAAAGAGGGACGTGGACTGGAACTTTCTGGAACTATCCCAGCTACTACTCTCCAGCGGTAGCTTCCAGACCCTGGGGACTCACGACGAGAAGATAATCGATCGCGTTATCGAGTATGCCGAAGCGAACCACATCGATCGCGAGGCGTTCGAGTTCCAGATGCTGTACGGGGTGAGACGCGACCTTCAGGAGCGGCTGCTGGCTCAGGGGTCTCGAGTGCGTGTCTACGTCCCCTACGGGGACCAGTGGTACCCCTACTTTATGCGCCGTCTGGCCGAGCGCCCTGCCAATCTACTCTTCCTGCTGGGGAATCTTGCCAGGGAGACCGGCGGAAGACGGTAGCGGCGGTAGCTTCCGATGGTGGTACGGGCTTTGCACCCGGAATTCTCGGCTGCCTGTCAACGGAGCCCCAATCATTCGTCATCGGCTCGGGACATCAACGACAAGGAGACACTGCTGGATGCAACAGGATTTCGTCGAGCGCGCGTCCGAGCTAGGTGCGCAGATTCACGTCGCCGGCAGTCGGGACGAAGCCATAGCGGAAATCGTCGACATCTTTCGGTCTTCCGCGACTCTCAAGGTGGTCGTGTCCCCCGATCTGGGAGACCTGCGGGAATCGGTTGTGGAGTCCCTGAGCCGGGCCGGCGCCGAGTTCGTCGACGGCGATACGGCGGAGGCCCTCGCGCTCGCCGATCTGGGAGTGACGCGCGCGGCCCTGGGCATCTCGGAGACCGGCTCCATCGTGGTCGCGGGCAACGAGTTCGTGCCGCGCCTCTCGACGATGTTACCCCTGGTTCACGTCGCGGTGCTCGATCGGGACGATGTGGTGGCATCACTGGACGAGGCGGGGGAGTATCTTCGCCGCATCAGCCTGCGGCCGAACGGTCGGCAGATTCGGTACGCATCCTTCGTGAGCGGTCCCAGCCGCACCTCCGATGTTGAGAAGACCCTCACCGTCGGCGTACACGGCCCTGGTGCGCTGCACATTATTCTGTTGCCCTAGCCAGGGAGGGCAGCATGGCTCGTCTTACGTTCCACCGTGGCGTGGCTCTGGCCACTATTGGGCTTGTGGCCGTGGTGGGGGTGCGCGAGCTTCTTGGTCGGAAGGGCGCGAACACTCCCGCCGGAGCGGTAGCCCTTCGCGATTTCCGGCGGCGATATCGGGCCGCTCTGGACGACCCGCAACTCCGCGGCAATCTGCTTCACTACCAGCGCTCCTGGCGCCGGCAACGCTACGCGGCGTTCGAAGCCTATCAGGCGCGGACCGGCAGAGATTTCGACACCATGCGGCGCGAACTTGCCGGCGTAAAGGATGACGTCATCGCGAATCTGCCAGGCTACTTTCAGCAGTTCAAGGAAGCGGCCGAGCGCAATGGCGCCGTCGTGTATCAGGCCAGTAGCGCGGCCGATGCTTGCCGCTACATTGCCGACCTGGCGAAGCGCCATGACGTGCAGGTCGTGACCAAGAGCAAGTCTATGGTCAGCGAGGAGATCAATCTCAACCGCGTGCTGGAGGAGACCGGGCTCCGCGTCGTGGAGACCGACTTCGGCGAATACGCGGTCCACCTCTCCGACTATCGTCCTTCCCACATGATCTCTTCCATAGCCCACCTGAACCGATACCAGGTGGCCGCACTTCTAACCGAAGACACGGGGCAGACCCTCTCGGGGGAAAACATCAACGACCTCACCGTGGCTGCCAGGAAGCGGCTGCGCGAGGCCTTTCTCTCCGCCCGTATGGGAATAAGCGGCGCCAACGCCCTCATCGCCGAGAGCGGTACCGTGATGCTTGTGGCGAACGAAGGCAACGCCGAGCTCACCACTTCCCTCCCGAATGTCCACATCGTCATCACAGGATACGAGAAGATTCTGCCAACTTTTGCCAACGCTATGGCGGAAGGTGATCGACCTGACGACCTTCCTGGACAAAGTGGCTCAGCTGCCCGCGGGCGCCCGGAACGCGGGCCCGTTCCATCCGGTCACCTATCACTACTTCTGCCAGTCCCACAACGTCCTGGGCATCCGAGAAGAGCCTCAGCGGCTAATCAGGGACGTCATGGGGTTGGATCTGGTGGAAATGGTGGAGCGAAAGCTCGTCAACGTCGACGCCACAGGCGCACCCATTCTGGTCACCGATAACCCCGGCTGCATCCTCCACCTGCGGGGCTCGATCGACGCAAGCGGCCGGCCGCAGCGAGTTCTGCACATGGCCGAGTTGGTGGATGAGCGACTTCGGCAGTTGGCCTGACTCGACCCGGTGCTAGGACGAAAAGAGCGATTGACCCGCCCAAAGGCCTCTGTTATCATCGCGAAGGCTTCCTCTTGGATTTAGCAGGCCTTAATCCGCTTGCCTCTCGAAGACTTCTGAACTCCGCAATCTAGGGAGTGGTCGTTCACCGCAATCGGATAGTACGGCCCAGTATGACTTGGAAGTGACCCCGATGCGAAAAAGCATGG